>JAQWPM010000013.1 GCA_029245345.1 Longimicrobiales bacterium | reverse complement strand
GCGGTGCCGACTTCTGGATGCCGGAAGGGATGCCAACCAACAGCTTCGCCTCGGTCGTTCTCCGCTTCAACGCCTCCGAGTCCGTCATGGCTCAGGCAGAAGAGGAAGAGAAGGAGGCGGCGGAGGAAATCGCGGACGGCTCCGACGGACACACCCACACGGGGGACTTTGCAAACCGCATGATGATGAGCTCGCCCCTGCGCAGCGCTCAGGAAACACGCCTCGGCTCCTACTCGAGCAACGACGGCACGTTGATCGAACAGTTCGAATTCATGGGGCGCCCATTCCGCATCACAGGCATCAGACCGGCCTACGAATGGCGGCTCGTCGCAGAACAGAGCGACTTCATGGGCTACACGGTGCAGAAGGCCGAGACGGACTACGACGGAAAGACCATCGAAGCCTGGTTCGCACCTCAGGTCCCGGTCTCAGCAGGCCCAGGACAGTTCGGAGGCCTTCCAGGGCTCATCCTGGTCCTCTCAGTGAACCGTGGAGAAGAACTGTACTCGGCGACGTCGATCGACTTGGGCGAACTCGAATCCGTTATCGCGCCGCCTGAAGACGGTGAAGAGATCTCACGCGAAGATTACGAACAAATCGTTAAAGAGAAGCTCGATGAGGTCCGCACTTCGCGCGGGGGCAATCACATACATCGCATCCAATGAGATATGTGAACGTGGGGACTTGAGGCCTCCCACCGAGAAACCATGAGCCACACCACAGCAGAAATGCCGAGCGTCCGACGTGGCATGGTCATCGTGGCCCTCATGGTCGCAGGCGAATCTGTCTTCCTGCTCCCGTTCGTCTTGGCGCGCGTCTTTCGCCCGACGTTCCTCGACGTGTTCGAGATCACCAACCTCGAGCTGGGCACGGCGTTCTCTCTCTACGGCATCGTGGCCATGGCCGCGTACTTCGCCGGTGGCCCGCTCGCCGACCGGTTCTCGGCTCGCCGTCTTATGGCCGCCGCGCTGGTGGCAACCGGACTCGGCGGAGCGGTACTCGCGGGAGTCCCTTCGATCCCCGTGATGAACGGGCTTTGGGCATTCTGGGGTCTCACCTCGATCCTGCTCTTCTGGGCGGCCATGCTCCGGGCGACTCGCGAATGGGGCGGTGTGGCCAACCAGGGACGAGCATACGGGCTGCTCGACGGGGGCCGGGGACTACTCGCGGCCGTCATCGCGTCTGCTACGGTCGTCGTGTTCGCGATGCTGCTCCCTAGCGATGCCTCGACTGCCACACCGGATGAGATCGAAGCCGCGTTCCGGGCCGTGATCTGGGTGTTCACTGGATTCACCCTCTTCGTGGCCTTCCTAGTGTGGGTCGTCGTCCCAGACAACGCCCCAACGAGTGATCAAGGCGATCGGCCCAAGCTCTCGCTGAAAGGCCTTCAGGGAGCCTTCAAGATGCCCGCGGTGTGGCTGCAGGCAGTCATCGTGGTGTGTGCCTATGTCGGCTACAAAGCCACCGACGATTTCTCGCTCCTCGCACGTGACGCGCTGGGGTTCGACGACGTGGCCGCCTCAGCGATCGGAACGCTGTCCTTCTGGATTCGCGCCGTTACAGCTGTGGCCGCTGGCTACCTGGGCGACCGGATCGACTCCTCCCGAGTCATCGCATGGGGTTTCGGCATCGTCATCGCCGGTAGCGCGCTCATTGCCTCCGGTTGGCTGGCACCAGGTGTCGCCTGGATGCTGATCGCGACGATTACCGCGACGGGCGTGGGTATTTACGCCCTGCGGGGCGTCTACTTCGCGTTGCTTGCCGAGGGGGCTGTTCCTCTCGCGTTCACAGGCAGTGCAATCGGGGTCGTCTCGCTCGTCGGCTTCACACCGGACGTCTTCATGGGCCCGCTCATGGGCGTCCTGTTGGACAACTCGCCAGGGGTCGTGGGGCACCAGCACGTCTTTGCGGTTGTCGCGGCATTCGGCGTGATCGGCCTCGCAGCTACCATCGCGTTCCGCAGGGTGACTCAACGGGCGTAGCGACTCGCAGGAGTCCCGCGTTGTCCAGTCGGCGTTCGGCCCGTATGGTCTAATCAGATCTAAAACGAACCGCTGGACATACCGCTGAGGCCATACCAATGCGCATGCGATTTTTGCTCGCCGCCGCCCCCTTGATACTCCTCGTGACCGGCACCCTCGCGGCACCGACCCCAGCAGCCGCTCTCGTGCAGGACACACAGGACGACCCGACGGCTGTCTTGGTAAGTCGACTCACGCTTGAGAACTACAAGGCGACGCTGAAGGGCCTCACGCAGTTCGGGGATCGCCGTCAGGGTACGGAGCGAAACCGGAACGCCATCGATTGGATCGAAGCACAACTACAAGCAGTGGGTTGCACCAACACCGAGCGCATCACCTACCAGTTCGACCCAGCACCCAGGCCGGCCCGGACCGGTGGTCCGCGCCGCGCAGGCCCGACCACGCCGCCCGACCTCACGACACCGACCGGTGGCATCGTCGGACGGAATGGAAACGGACCGGGGGGAAGCTCCATCTATGGCAACCGAGGTCGCACCGGGGTGAACCGGGACCTCATGGCCCAGCCTGACGAACGAATTCGCGCCCTGAACGTCGAAGAGCCCGTGAACGGAGAGCGGACTGAGGTCTACTGCACCAAGGTCGGCACGACTCGCCCGAACGAGATGTACATCGTTGGTGGGCACATGGACGGCCACGGCGTGAACGAAGCCGTGAACGACGACGGCTCAGGCACCGCACTCGTCATGGAGCTCGCGCGCATCTTCCACGCTCCGGACGTCGAGACCGAAGTGTCCATCCGATTCGCGCTTTGGAACAACGAAGAGACCGGACTGAACGGCGCAAACGCTTACGTGGACCAGCGACGGGATCTCCAGGGCATCGAGAGCCCGGCAGGCTCTGGTCAGTACCCGGAGCCCACCTGGCTCGGCATGATTCAGCACGACATGATGCTGTGGGATCACGGCGCCCCACGCGCCGACGGGACTGTCAGCCGAAATCAGCGCCCGGAAGCAGACGTGAACATCGAGTTCCAGTCGAATTCGGAGATGGCCGAAGAGTCCATGAAGCTCGCCTTCGTCTTCAAGGCTGCTGCCGACGCGTACAACACCGACTATCCGGCAACCGTCGGTCCGCACATGACCAACACCGACTCGTCTCCGTTCATGAACATCATCCCAGCGATCAGCTTGCGCGAGAACGAGCGCGGCATGCAGACCGGAGCCGGTTGGAACCCCACGTGGCATACCGTGCTCGACGTGTGGACAACGTTCACGGACGACGACTTTCGTCTCGGGTTGAACGCCGGTCAGACCACGTTGTCCGCTTTGTCTCGGCTGACCGGCGCGACGGTCGGAGGACGATAGCAAGTAGCCGAGCCAAACTGCGGACACCCCCTATTCTAGGAAGAGGACAGGCCACGAACATCCGGACAACGCTTTGTCCTTTATCTAAGCCATTCTAGGGCTGTTCTCCGTGGGCACCGTCCTTCCATTTTTCCGACGCGGTGACCAACACGCGAGGAGAATGAGTAGATGAAGAGGCGGGCCTTCCTGACGGTGGCACTTACGGGCGCGGCGAGTGGATGCCTAGGCTCTGGAAACGAGCAGTTGTCCGCGGCCGCAATGGCGGCCCCGAACGAAACGCATCCCGGAACGAATCCCCATCAGGTCGCCCTAGACCGCGCGCGGGACCGGCGAAGAGATCGGGCGCAGGATCGCGCGCGCGGCAGCGTTGACTGGCTCACCTCACACCGAGACTTCCTAGGGGCGTCGCTTAATTCGGCGTAACATCTGCGAGCCGTCCGAGTACTTTCGGGTTGGTGAGATCCTCCCCGAACCACTCGCACGAGACATACGAATGGAAAGTCTGAAGGGCCAACTCCTGATTTCCAGCGGCGGCCTGTTCGATCCGAACTTCCGGCACACGGTCGTGCTTGTAGGCGAGCACAACGCGGATGGCGCTCTGGGCATCATCCTCAATCGTGCGTTGGAGGTGACGGTGGAGGAGGCAGTGCCGCCTCTCAGCCCACTAATCCCGGGTGGGGAAATGCTCTTCGAGGGCGGCCCGGTTCAACAGATGAGCCCCGTTCTCCTAGCAGAGTTCGCGACTCCAGATTTTGCCGATATTCTGGTATTCGAATCGATTGGCTTCCTGGTCGGCGATGTGCCGTCCGACGTCGGGGAAGACATCGGGCGAGCCCGGGTCTTCGCCGGCTATTCAGGATGGGCGCCCGGTCAGCTCGAAGCCGAGATGGACGCGGACGCCTGGTTAACGGAGCCAGCGCTCCCGGACGACGTGTTCACCACAGAGCCCGATCTACTGTGGAGCCGGGTCCTTCGCAGGAAAGGGCCTGAGTTCGCACGGCTGTCAAAGATGCCGTACGACCCGACGATGAACTAAGGGCAGCACCCCGCCCTACTCCACGCGCCGTCTATCGATTCAACGATCGCGGATCCAACGCGTCTTGTAGCCCATCGCCAATGAAGTTCACCGCGAGCACGACCAGCAGGATCGCGACACCGGGGAAGATGGAAAGCCAGGGCTGTGAACTCATGGTGGACTGCGCGTCCATGAGCATGTTCCCCCACGTAGGAGTAGGCGGCTGGACACCGAGCCCCAGGAAGGACAACGACGACTCCATGATGATCGCGTTGCCCACTGCGAGAGTGACCCCGACGACAATCGGGCCGAGTGCGTTCGGGAGGATGTGCCGCGTGATGATGCGCGTATGGGTGGCCCCGAGACTGCGAGCGGCCTGCACGTATTCCATCTCACGAATGCTCAAGACCTCGCCGCGCACGACCCGTGCCGTGGTCATCCAAGACAGTCCGCCGATCGCGAGTGCCATCGAGACGGCGCCCGCGGCGGTGTAGGACGCGAGGACGATCAAGAGCGGGAGTGTAGGGATCGCGTAAACGACGTCGGTAAAGCGCATGAGCAGGTTGTCGATCTTTCCACCGTAGTACCCGGCGAGCGACCCAACGAAGGAACCGAATCCCGTCCCGATGATCGCGGCGAACAGACCGATCAGAATCGATATCCGCCCGCCGAACAGAATACGGGTGAGCAGATCACGACCTAGACCGTCCGTTCCCATGAGGTGACCGGCAGACGGCGCAGCCCGGATGTTCGAGAGGTCGATCTCATCGAAGTCGTAGGGCGCCAGCAACGGAGCAGCGAGGCACGCCACCCCCATGAGCGTCACGACCCCGATCGAGATCACGGCTAATTTGTGCTTCCGTAATCGCGGCCAAATCAGGCCCTTTGCTCCACTACTCATAGCGGATCCGGGGATCGAGGACGGCGTAGAGCACGTCCGCGAGGAGATTGAACACAACCACCATCACGGAGCCGAGCAGGAGGATGCCCATCAGGAGTGGGTAGTCCCGCGAGAACATCGCTTGGACGAACATCCGCCCAATGCCCGGCCAGGCGAATACGGTCTCCGTAATGACCGCGCCTGAGAACAACCCTGCCATGTTCAGGGCCATGACCGACACCACCGGGATCATGGCGTTACGCAGGGCATGCACCCCGACCACCGATCGTTCGGGCAGCCCCTTCGCCCGGGCCGTCCGGATGTAGTCCGCGGTGAGCACGCCCAGCAGCGACGACCTCAGGTACCTGGACCACCCAGCCACATATCGGAAGGAAAGAACGAACGCCGGCAGCACCAGGTGGGCGATGTGGTCCACGAAACCGGTAGCTCCGACCGTCTCGGTGCCGGCGACCGGCAGCCAGCCGAGCCACACGCCGAAGACGAGTTGCAGGATTAAGGCGAACCAGAAGACGGGCATCGCAATGCCCAAGAAGGAGACCCCGGTCCCGATGTGATCGAACCATGTGTACTGCTTCACCGCGCTCAGGATACCGAGACCGAACGCAAGGATGGCCGCCAGCAGGAACGAAGCCCCCATGAGTTCGAGCGTCGCTGGGAGTCGTTCCAGAATCATCTCCGATACCGGCCGGGTTGTGGAGAAGCTCGTACCCAGGTCCCCCATCGCCGCGCTCGTCACCCACTTTATATACTGGACGGGCACGGGCTGGTCGACACCGAGCCGCTCGCGATATGCTTCGATTACGGCCGGGTCTATGAATCGGTCAGACTCGAGGAGCGCCGCCTCGGGCCCACCGGGAGCCGCCTGGATCACGGCAAACAACACTACTGTGATCCCAAGAATGAGCGGGATCATCTGGAGGACGCGCCGGGCGATATAGCTGAACATGGCGCAGACACTAGATTGCGACGTGCCGATCGGCCACCCAGCTACGCAAGGAGACGCATGAGCCACATCCCGATCATTGATGGTCACAACGACACCCTCACCCAGATCCGCAACGCGACGGGTGACGATGTACGCTCATTCCTGGCACGGAGTGACAAGGGGCACATCGACCTGCCCAGGGCTCGCGAAGGCGGCCTCGCGGGGGGATTCCACGCGATCTTCACCGCTTCTCCGTACCACGCGGGAGACGCTCAGCCCCTCATCGACGATGCCGGCAACGTCGTCCCTGGCGGAGTCGCGCATTCGCTGCCACCCAAGCTGCGACGCCAAGAAGCCACGAACTACGTCTTGAAGGTCATCTCTGATCTCTCGCGGATCGTCGAGGCTTCGGACGGCCAGGTCGAGGTCGTACGCAACTCGGCTGACCTCAGTCGATGCATTGGCACCGGGACGTACGCAGTCATCCTCCACATCGAAGGCGCCGAGGCGATCGATTCGGACCTCCGAATGTTGGATGTGCTCTACGAGGCAGGCCTCCGCTCGCTCGGCCCGGTATGGAGCCGGCCCACGATCTTCGGCCATGGAGTGCCCTTCGACTTCCCGCGGTCGCCTGACACCGGCCCGGGCCTGACGAAGGCGGGCCGCCGCCTCATCGAACGGTGTAATGCCCTCGGCGTGATGATCGACCTCTCCCACCTGAACGAACGTGGTTTTTGGGATGTCGCTGACCTCTCCGACGCTCCTCTTGTAGCGACTCATTCAGGCGCACACGCCCTGTCGAAGTCCCCACGCAACCTGACCGACGCTCAGATCGACGCGATCGGGGCGAGTGGCGGAATCATCGGCGTGAACTTCCACGTGGGCTTCCTTCGGGAGGACGGGGATGGGAGCGGGGACGTCTTCACGCCGCTCACAGAGATCGTCAGGCACGCTCGGTACATCGCAGACCGGATTGGGGTCGAACATATCGCATTGGGCTCGGACTTCGATGGAGCCACCATGCCGACCGATCTCGGAGATGTGACGGCCCTGCCCCGCCTCATGGACGCGATGCGGACCGCCGGCTTCGGAGAAGAAGACCTGGCCCAAATCGCGTATGGAAATTGGGTGAGGGTGTTCGAGAACACATGGCGGGGCTGAGGATCATCATAGGCAGGCTGCCGAAATCGAAGAGGGCGTTGGATCTGGTGGTGCATCCGGCCTGTCGATGTCCGACCTTGAGGATATCGCCCAAAAAGGTGGGGATCTCCTCAGACGCGCTTTCGTAAACCGTGGCTCGTGTGGAAGATTCTGTCCCAGCGAAGTGATCAACGGATCCAACGCCTCGCGGCAGATCTGTCGCGTGACAGCCTACAACGCGTCCAAGACCAGCAACTCTACCTGACGCTCCAATCCCACAAATTCCAGAAGCTTCCGAAGTTGGTACCGCTCCCGCGGTACCCCGTGATCCGGTCGCTCACCAACTCTGGAATCACATTGTAGTAGATGGGAAGCATCCGGTCGGTTGAGGCCAGGGCTACCTGCGCAGCGTCCAGTAGAGTCTTCCGATCTACGTATTCGAGCGCCCTGTCGGACGCGAGCATGATTTCGTCGAGCGCCTCATCGCAGAAGCCCGTCATGTTGTTGGGCCCGTCGCATTCGTACAGGCCTGTGAAGCTCGGGTCCGCCGGTAAGAACCACGCAGACACGACACCCTCCCAGTCGAAGCTCCTCCACTTCTGAGTCCAAGCGGCGCTCTCCAGCGTCTCGAAGGTGACTTCGACCCCGATCGACTTCAGCTGAGCTTGAATGACCTGGGCGATCCCGATGCGGTCCGCGGTTCCGGCGCGATTCAGCAATGTGAAGGAGAATCGCTGCCCGTTCTTCGCACGGATGGCGTCCGACCCTTCAATCCATCCTGCCACAGTCAGGAGACGCGCCGCTTCAGTCGGGTCGTAGCGCGTCGCCGAGACATTCGGATTGTGATAAGGACTCGTCGGATTGATCGGTGTGTTCGCGACGTGGACGGTGCCCTGCATGAGTTGGTTCGCGATCGCATCGCGATCGATGGCCATGAACAGGGCGCGCCGAACGTCCTGGTCGCTGAACATGATCCTGGATCGATCCGTGTTCAGGCTCAGATCCAGGTGCATGAAGGTGTTCGAACTGATCAGGTTCGCGCTGTAACCGTCGAGCCCCTGCACCTCGGACACCTGAGTAGGCTCGAGACGGGCGTAGTGGTACTGCCCTGCTCGCATCGCGTTGAGGCGCGTGTTCTGGTCCGGCAGGAACGACCACACGATCTCATCGATCGCCGGTTTGTCAGGCCCTCGCCAGTAGTCCTCATTCCGTACCACCCGGATGTACTCGCCCGACTTCCACTCTGCGAAGCGGAACGGGCCGGTCCCGACGAGTTCGGCGCCACGGTTGTACGGCGTGTAGTTCACGATCTCTTCCGTCGTCATGCCCCCAAGAATGTGCTCCGGGAGAACCGCCTCGAAGAGGCCTGCATAGTAGGCGTATTCGCTCTCCCAGGTGAAGACCACGGTGGTGTCGTTCGGCATCTCACAGTCGAGGATCCGCAGATACCAATCACGGTTGTACGTCTGCGAATTCTCACTCGACACGAAACGCCACGTGAAACACACATCTTCACTCGTGAACGCTTCGCCGTCGTGCCAACGCACACCTTCTTGCAGCGGCCAGGTCATTCGCACCGTGCCGTCCGGGGCATCTTCAATCAGCCCGTTCTCTTCGCTTGGGATCTCCTTTGCGAGGACTGGGATGTACGTGTTGTTCTCGTCTGTGGTGACGAGACCTTCGACCATACTGAAGTGGATGTCCACAAGCATCTGACTCGTGAACGCATTCAGTACGTCGACCTCACGCTCGTACGCGACACGGAGAATCTGCCGGCCGTCGATCAACTCGAGCGGATCGCGTGCCTCATCGCCGCACCCGAACGCCATCGCCGAGGCAACAACCCCGACGATGGCGCGTGAAGCGGAACCATTCATGGTGACGCCCAGTCGGCTCTCGCGGGCTTAGTCGCCGCTTGGAACCAAGTCAAAGCGCGCGGGCGCGCCACCCTGGAACCGTACGTGCGCACCAAGCGTCCACACTGCGTGCTCGTGAGCCACACCGGCAAACTTCCACGCTGCACCATCTCCTGGCCAAACAGATTCGTCTCTTCACGTAGGTCGTCTGAGCTCCAGCCTGACACAGTCGCGTCGACTGCGTCGAACCCGCGGTTTGTGAACGCGACCCGCTCGGCCTTGTTGCTCAGACAGGCCTCAGGATTTTCGTACCCGGGGACCGGGCGATCGAGGCCAGAAGCCACAATAAGAGCGGCGGGAAGGACGAGCTCACGTGTAGAACGCTTCACAGGAAGATGCTCCGGCGGTCGATCGATGGGTTGATGGGTTGGAGGTGCTAAGCCCCATGGTTCAGTGGCAAAGGAGTCTAATCAACCCACCCCCGGTGAGGTCAACGCGCGCCATTCCCCATCCGGACGGTCTCGTTCGAGTGCATACGCTCGTACAGGTATCTTACGAATGCGTCGCGGCTGCCGTTCTCGGCGGCCGCCCAAGCCGGCGCAACCACCTGTTCGCCCCACCAGTACGACCAAATGAGCACGGCCCGCTCCGGTGCAGCGATGAAGCGCATCCGATTCTCCACCCAGCCGTCGCCGCCAACGAGTGCCTGGCCTCTGAGCCAATCTGTCACCTCACCCTTAGAGCGGTGCAACGCATGCAACCGCCACGCCGCTCCAGTTCCTATCGCGGCTCGGTGCCGATTGAGGAGCGCCTGAATCGTGTCGTCCTCCCCGTCCGCCCAGCCGATCGCTTCGAGGCCGGCGTCTGCAATGCCCTCGAAGACCGACGAGCTGGCCGTATTCACCACGGACAGCAGATTATCCGCGGCACCCCGCCCTTCTCGGAACGAGGTCTCCCGCAATTTGAACTGCAGGTAGTGGCCCGGGTATCCTTCATGCACTGCGAGATGTTTTAGGCCAGGGCGCGTCAAGGTTGGCTCGACGTTGAGGTCGATCGTGCGCCTCAGGTAGTCACACCGCGCATTGAAGGCCACATCGGTAACCGCTGCGCACTGCATCCCGTCGGACTTCTCGGCAGGGATATCCACCACGTGCTCGACCGTAAGGTCCCACGCTTCCGACAACAGCTCATTCAGAACGCCAGGCACCTCGTCGGCAGGAACCCGATTCTTCTCCTCCCACGTACCGCACTGCTCCGCCAGGCCGCCATTGAAGCCCATCGCCTTGAGCCTCTGCGCCAACTCGGCGCATAACGCGTCGATGGATTCACCACTCGCGGGCTCGGCGGGCACGTGGAGAAAACCGGCGAGCTGTTCCTTGAATGGGAGTCCTCGATCGCGCCATCGAATGAACGCCAGGGACGAATGGCAAAGCTGGTCGTAGTAGCGCTGTCGATCCGGCTCCACCAGTTCATCCGAGTCGGCCCTCAGCCCCCTGAACGCGTGATCGGCGGCAGCATAGTCGGCAAAAACATCCGCCTCAAGCTCGCCGGGCTCCGACATGTCGAGCACTGCCAGGCCTGTGCCGTCTCCGCTCTCGGAGCGGTACAGGGCGTCGAGTCCGAGGATCGATTGGGCGGCTCTGAGGCCATATGCCAGCGTCGCCTGTGACAGATTCGGCGAATCTTCACTCATCGATTACTTCCTCGAGCATGTGCTCGGAGACCAACGCCACGGGAACGGATCCATACGAAAGGAAGCGGTCGTGAAAGTCCTTCAGAGAGAAGCCAGTACGGGTCGACATCTCTCGGCGGAGGTCATGGATCCCGTCCGTTCCGGTCAAGTACATGAGCGCTCCACCCGGAAACATACTGTTTTTCGTCACTTCTCCGTCGGCCGCAGCCTCGGACATCCCAACATGCTCCTGATAGAAGCGCACGGCGGCGGCGAACGACATCCGTCCCTGATGCAGGCGCACATCCACGATCGCCCGTGCACACATGCGCACCCGTGAGCGTTTCTCAGCGTACGCTTCGAGCGGGGTCAGAGCTCCGAACTCGGCCATGAGATCCGTCGCGTAACACGCCCAACCTTCAGCCATTGTGCCCGCCGAGGGCATCGCGGTTCGCGCCGCGCAGTCGACCGCCGCCATACGCCCAATCCGGGATTCAGCTCGGAAGGCGTGCCAGTTCTGAACGTGGTGCCCAATGCTCCCATGGTGAATCACATGATTGAGCAGGATCACGCTGTCGTTGTTCGCGCGCAGGAGTTCTTCCTGTCTCTCAACCGCCATCGACTGTTCGATGGGCGTCACTAGATACCGATGGAGAGGCGGACGGGAGTATGCCGCGGGAGATCGATAGAACAGGAAGTACAAGTGGGGCGCTGCAGCACGCGTCCACTCTGGACGCGGCACATACTCAATCGGGTGATCGGGCCAGGTTAGGAGCTCGTGCTCCTCCGTGATCGCTCGGATGCGCTCCCACTCAGACGAATACCGTGCAAGGTATCCGTCGACCGCGGGATGGGCCTCAGCGAGCTCGGCCATCGCGCCAGTTGCGTCCGAGGCCCCAAAATCACCCGCGTGTTCGTCGAGGAAGGCCTTGGCGACAGCCATCTGGTCCTCGGCATACCGCACGATCTCATCTGCATCTTCCTGCAGGAAGTGAGCCTCGCGAATCGCCAAATCGAGCGCCTCCTCACCCGCAGTGTACGACTCGACGTCTGCAGGGAGGAGGTCCCTATAAAGGTAAGTGGCATGGTCTGAGAACGCCTGAGCGGCCGCCCGCGACGCACGCACGAGACGATCGACCGTAGGCGATGACGGGGCGCTGGCTGCTAGGTGAGCGATACCGGAATCGACGAAGGCCAATCCTCCCTCACACTCGCGCATCGCTCTTCGAGTCCACGATACCGGGGCTTCTTTGACGTTGGCCCTTCCCTGTCGGAGGAGGTCAGGAAGCCCGTCCAAACGCTCCACAGCGGCCTCAGCTCGAACGGAAAAGTCAGAGTAATCACTGAGAAACAGGGACATCACTCCAAATACAGCCTCGCCCGTATACAGCGTGGGATTCCCCAACGGCCCGTGCGCCGAGCCGTATTCCCACAGTTGGGTGCGTAAGAAGCCAGTCGCGAGTCTCCGGTCGAGATTCTCCACGAATCCGAGGTCATCCGTCGAAGCCGTATCAAGCAACTCCTCCATCTCTGCGACCGCTTCCCCGAGACCCACCTCGGAAAAATCGGGAAGCACCCCGTCGTGCTCGTGCACGCCGACGAAGGTGGCGTTTACGGGTCGCCTAGCGTAATAGGCGTCGAAGAATCGGTGAAGCCACCCAAGGTGCGGTTTTTCTTGGTTCATGATGCGCCCAAGATCACCACGTTTAGAGCCGCCGCCACCCCCGCCCGTTCACTAGCCAAAGCGCCGGACCACAGGTATTGTTTCATTAATTACAACCGGGGTCCTGCAGCGGTCAGCATTTTGGCTGTCCAAGGGTCCTTATTCTATGTGACAAGCTGCAATCTCTTGTGCGTGTGAACCGAGGTCAGAATGAATAACTACGCGTCCGCGATGCTGATTGCGGGTCTCGTGCTAATTGGGGTCGCTCCCTCGACCGGGACGGATCCGGTCGTCGCTTACGCTCCTCATGTGTCTGCAGCCGCCGTGCCGGAAGGGCCGCTGGATGAGACACTGAACGAAGTTGTTCAGCAGTACTGCGTGCGTTGTCACTCGGATCGTCGCATGACGGGCAACATGTCACTCGAAGGCTTCGACATCGGCAACCCGATGACCAAGGCCGAGCTGGCGGAAAAGGTTGTTCACAAGCTCCGCGCCGGCATGATGCCTCCCGCCACCTCTCGCCGTCCCCCTGAGGACACGCTGGCGCTTCTGGCTGAAACCCTCGAGAACTCCCTCGACGAGGCAGCCCGAGACAACCCGAACCCGGGGTACCGGACGTTCCAGCGGCTCAATCGCGCCGAGTATGAGGGGGCGGCCCGAGAACTCTTCGGCTTCGAAATGGACGCCTCTGCGTTCCTGCCGAATGAGACCATGAGCGAGAACTTCGACAACATCGCCGACATGCAGATGCTGTCCGCGACGTTGATGGAAGGCTACATGCGCGCTGCAGGGTTCTTGAGCAGAGCTGCGGTCGGGGATCCCGACGCCTCGCCGTCTTCAGCGGTATTTAAGGTCGCCAAGACGATGTCCCAGATGGTTCACATCGAAGGGACGCCCCTCGGCACACGTGGCGGCACATCGGTTGTACACAACTTCCCAGCCGACGGCGAGTACATCTTCGAACTCGAGCTCCACCCGGAGCCAACAGGAAATCTTTACGGCCTCACGTCACCGAACGAACAACTTGAGGTCTCGATCAATGGCTCGCGTGTGGCGCTGCTGCACATCGATCGGTGGATGTCCGAATCCGACCCGACCGGGCTACGCCTCGAGACCCCTTCGATTCATGTGCCCGCCGGGCCGCACCGGGTCTCCGCTGCATTCATCCAGAAGTTCGAAGGGCCCGTGGTCGACCTGATCACCCCGGTCGACTATACGCTGGCCGACTCACAGATCGGGACCGCGTACGGCGTTACGACAGGGCCGCACCTGCGTGACATGACGATCTCCGGACCCTTCAGCGTTTCGGGAGTTTCCGAGACCCCCGCTCGCAACGTGATCTTCACGTGCCGGCCGACGTCGATGGCTGAGGAACGTCCCTGCGCTGAAGAAATCGTGGAACAGTTGGCCTCCAAGGCGTATCGGCGCCCGCTCAAGGGTGACGACCTCAGCGACCTCATGGTCTTCTTCGACCAGGGCAACGACGGGGGCGGCTTCGAGTACGGGATCCGAACCGCGCTGCAGGCAATCCTGGCGAGTCCGCACTTCGTGTTCCGCTTGGAGGAGATTCCGTCTGGAGTCACACCGGGCGACGTGTACGACATCAGTGCCAATGATCTCGCGACACGCCTGTCGTTCTTCCTGTGGGCTACACCCCCAGACGCAGAGCTGATCGCGGTCGCAGAAAGCGGGGACCTGACCGACTCGGATGTCCTCGAAGAACAGACGCGGCGCATGTTGGCGGACCCTCGCGCCGAGTCCTTGGCGACGCGGTTCGCGTCGCAGTGGCTGCGTCTCCAGGACCTAGAGAAGATCCACCCGGACGCGCAGCTCTATCCGTACTATGACAACACGTTGGCTGAAGCGATGAACCGCGAGACGGAGTTGCTCTTCCACAACATCGTGCAGGAAGACAAGAACATCTTCGACCTGCTCACGGCCGACTACACGTTCGTGAACGAGCGCCTCGGGCGGCACTACGACCTCCCAGACATCACTGGGCCCCACTTCCGCAAGGTTCCCATCGCGGACACGAACCGTCGCGGCCTACTCGGACACGCCAGCATCTTGATGATGACGTCCCACGCGAACCGGACGTCTCCTGTACTACGCGGGAAGTGGGTGATGGAGGTAATGCTTGGAAGTCCGCCGCCCCCACCACCGCCGAACATTCCAGCATTCGAAGAAACTGCCGCCGCCACCGATGGCCGTGAACTCACGACACGTGAGCGTATGGAACAGCACCGGGCCAACCCGTCGTGTAGCTCCTGCCACAACGTGATCGACCCCATTGGCCTGGCACTCGACAACTTCGACGTGACCGGCACATGGAGAATCAAAGAGAACGGGGTGGAAATCGACGCGTCTGGGCAGTTGTACGATGGATCACCCATCAATGGCCCGGCCGACCTGCGCAACGCCATCCTGAGCCGTCCATCCGTGTTCGTGCGCACCTTCGCGCGCAACATGATGGCTTATGCCTTGGGTCGTCGGGTCGAATACTTCGACATGCCGACGATTCGTGAAATTGAAGCAGATGCATCTGAGAACGGCTACAAGATGTCGTCGTTCATCATGGGCGTAGTCCAGAGCCCGGCGTTCCGCATGAGTAAAGTAGAAGCGGTCGCGGACGAAATGGGGCACTAGAAACACAAGCAATTACGAATCGCTAACTAAGACCCGAGGAACTCAGGCGATGACTTTCCTGACCAACAAGCACATTGAGCGGCGCACCTTCCTTCGTGGAATGGGCGCGAGCGTCGCACTGCCTTTTCTAGACGCGATGATCCCGGCCCGTAGTCCCTGGTCCGAGACCGCGAAGGAACTCGACAAGACTCGCTTCGTGGGCATCGAGATGGTGCACGGCGCAGCGGGCAGTAACGAGTGGGGTGCCTCGCAACACCTCTGGAACCCTGCGGATATCGGGCGTGACTTCGACCTGAGCGGCGGCAGCCTGGCTCCCATGGAGAGGTTCCGCGACTACCTCACGATCGTCTCCAACACAGACGTCGAGGGCGCCGAAGCGCGCGCGGCCCAAGAGATCGGTGGTGACCATTTCCGGTCGAGTGCCGTATTCCTCACCCAGGAGCACCCGTTCCAGACGGAAGGGTCCGACGTACGCGCCGGGAAGTCGCTTGATCAGATCTACGCAGAAGAAGTCGGTGACGACACGCCGATTTCGTCCATGCAGCTCTGCATCGAAAACGTGGATCAGGCAGGTGGTTGTGCCTATGGCTACGCTTGTGTGTACACCGACACCATCTCGTGGAAGTCCGAGAGTGTGCCGCTTCCAATGATCAGGGACCCGCGGGTCGCCTTCGATCAGTTGTTCGGCGCGGGCGCCACGGCTGAGGAACGAGCCGCCCGACGCAAAACGGACCAGAGCATTCTGGACTGGATCGCAGGCGAAGTGGCTTCGCTGAAATACCAACTCGGGGCGAGAGACCGGCAGCGCATGGAGCGCTACCTGGAGAACATCCGCGAGATCGAAGGTCGCATTCAGCGCATCGAAGTACGGAACCGAAGCGGTGGAGAACGCCAGTTGGCTGGAGCGCCGGCCGGCGTACCCGATTCCTACACGGATCACGTCAAGTTGATGTTCGACATCCAGGCCCTCGCATTTGCGGCGGACATGACCCGGGTCTTCACGTTCAAGATGGGCCGCGATGGCTCTGGCCGCGTCTACCCGGACTCGGGCATCGATTCGGGCTTCCACAACGCGTCGCACCACGGCGGCCAGCCTGAGCGCGTGACCGAGTTCGCTGAGATCAACAAATACCATGTGAGCCTGCTTCCGTATTTCATGGACAAGCTCAAGGACACCATGGAAGGCGACTCGAATCTGCTCGACAAGACGATGATCGTGTACGGCTCGCCCATGGGCGACTCGAATCTGCACAACCACAAGCGTTGCCCGCTCATCGTAGCCGGTGGAGCCAACGGCCATCTCCCGCGCGGTGGTCTGCACATCAAGGCACCTGACGGGACTCCGATGGCGAACGTGATGCTGTCCATGATCCACAAGCTGGGCATAGACAACGTCGAGACGTTCGGGAACAGCAACGGCGACTTCTCGTGGTCGGCCTGAGGAGACTAGGCGAATGAAGAATCGACTCCACGCAAACGGGATCGCAGCGCTCCTGCTCACCCTGCTGATCACGGCCGCTTCGACAGAGTCACCCGTCGCGGACGCCGCGCAGCGGAATGACACCGAAACCGTTCGGGCCCTCCTACGCGATGGATCGGATGTGAATGGTGCACAGGGCGACGGCATGACAGCCCTCCATTGGGCGGGCATGCAGGGCAACGCTGCCATGGTGGAGGTCCTGCTCTATGCGGGAGCCAACAGCGAAGCCACGACCCGACTTGGTGGGTTTACCGCACTGCACTTGGCCAGCAAGAACGGTCATGCTGAGGCGATCACCACACTCGCTGGTGCTGGTGCAGATGCCACGTCTCGCACGACGACCGGTGCTACCCCGCTGCATCTCGCAGCTGCGTCTGGAAGCGCCGGCGCAGTTTCGGCGCTCGTCGCATCGGGCGCCCAGGTGGACGCCACGGAAGGGACGCACCAACAGACCCCACTTCACTGGGCGACGGCAGCCAACCGCCTCAGTGCGATGCAAACGCTCATTGGGGCTGGTGCGGACGTACAGGCGGTCACAAAGGTCATCGACTACGCCGCCATATCCGCAGCAGCTGCCCCCGACCGCAGGCGTCGCCAACAGGTGGTCGCAGCGGTTCGCGAGGCGGATCGAGCGGCAGAAGCAACCCAAACAGGAACGACTGCGGTAGCTGAACAACCCTCAGCCCAGCCGCAGGCTGTTGCGGTGACTCCCGCACAGGCGCTGCAAGCGGCGCCGCAGGACGAGGATCCGGATGACGACCCGGACGAAAACCGGGATGGCGCTCAGACGCTGGCTCAGGATGACAATAACTCCCAGCTCGGCTCGGACCGAGTCCCTGGTGGAGCGACCCAAGGCACGGGCGGCACGGGATCAACAACCTCTTCAAGCTCAACGGGAGCCCGTTCTCTCTCCTATACGGACCTGGTCGGGATCGAGGGAGGACTGACGCCCCTGCACTACGCTTCCCGCGACGGGCACCATGAAGCGGCGATGCTCCTCGTGGCGGCCGGCGCAGATGTGAACACGCCCACTGCGGGAGACAACACGACTCCGCTCCTGATGGCCACGATCAACGGCAACTACGACATAGCTATGCAGTACTTGGAGCTGGGCGCGGACCCGAACATCGCGAGTGAGGATGGCGCAGCGCCGCTCTTCGCCACTCTGAACAACCGGTGGGCACCGAAGGCATTCTACCCGCAGCCGACTGCGTTCAAACAGCAGGCCACCGACTATCTCACCATGATGGAAGCGTTGCTGAAGGCTGGCGCCGACATCAACCACCGGACGGAACGACACATTTGGTACGCGTCGTTCAACTTCGACATCCTGGGCGTGAAGTTCGACGGGGCTACTGCGTTTTGGCGCGCTGCACACGCCACAGACGTGGCTGCCATGCGGCTTCTCATCGGATACGGGGCGGATCCCGATATCCCGACGAAGAAGACTCCGGGCCGAAGCAGGCGGGGCAGTTCGGGCTCGACTACCGACCCTTCGGGGCTAGAGCCCGTTCCAAACGGTGGACCGGCCGTCTTCCCAATTCACGCAGCCTCCGGGGTCGGATACACGGGTTCGCGCGCCGGGAACTCCCATCGTCACGTTACTGATGGTTGGCTCCCGGCCGTGAAATACCTCGTCGAAGAGCTTGACGCGGACGTGAACGCCCGTGACCACGACGGCTACTCCCCTGTGCACCATGCGGCGGCACGCGGTGATAACGAGATGATCATGTACTTGGTCTCACAGGGCGCCGACGTGACGCATGTCAGTCGCCGTGGGCAGACAACGGTCGACGTGGCGAACGGCCCGCAGCAGCGTGTGCAGCCCTTCCCTGAGACAATCGCATTACTCGAGGGACTGGGCGCCATGAACAACCACAATTGCCAGAGCTGCCAGTAGACAGCGGACTCTGACAACAAAAACGGGCAGGCCGAAAACACGGCCTGCCCGTTTTTGTGCCTGGCATCTTACACCCGATTTGTTGGTTCTCCACACCGCCAGGGCCCCCAGTACAGAACCTCGGCCAGCGATTGGATGCCAGCGTTTTCAGTGTGCCTGCCGAGCGGCTCTCCGCAGAAGGGAAAGAGGTCTTCATGTGGCGTTATTGCGCCAACGGCCCTCTGACCGAGGACTTGGGACGCCTGGGCATTGGCGCGCTGGCTCAAAATCCCGCGCCGGTACAATTGGCTCCGGACACTAATCTCTATGTGATCGCTCGGAACGTCCTACAGCACGAAGGGCAACGCCTGGTTTTCTCGCGCTGTTTATCGCGATCGTCGGGGCAGAATTGGCCACCTTAAGAGGCAGGCGGGTGGTTGCGGCTAACGGGCTGCTCGACGCATTCTGTGTCCTCTCATCCCCTTGATGAAGGCCGGACACATGGTACTCCGCAGCCCACGCACACAGCCCTTGGTCATCCTCTTCGCGGCCCTGCTTTTTGGGCTTCTCCCGACAGCCGCTTCAGCGACCTGGTCAGTCATCGCTGTGGATGCGCGCACGGGGCGCATCGTGATCGCTTCGGCGACGTGCGTGGCACAGGGCCGCTTCGCCAGCTTCGGCGAACAAGGGGCCACGGGACTCATGGACATTCAGGCGATCGTCGTACCGGGGATCGGAGTTGCCGCCGCCCAAGCGGGGGTGGACGGCTCTAGGCAGAACCAGTGGATGATCTACCGTCAGATCCAAGCCGGGACCGACCCGGCGGAGATTATTGAGATGCTGCGGGCAGACCCCGCCATCGAGCGGCGGCAGTTTGGGATCGTGGACATGCGCGGACGCGCCGCAGGCTTCTCTGGCCGCGGCAACGGCTCCGCGTCCTTGGACATTCAGAGCACTGTACCTCAGACGTCCATCCACTTCTCCATCCAGGGCAACATCCTCGCCTCAGACGACGTCGTGCGCCGCGCGGTGGCGGCCTTCGTATCTGCCGGCCCGTCCCTAGCCGATCGCGTGATGGCAGCGATGGAAGCCGCCGACGCAGCCGGAGGCGACAGCCGCTGCACATGCGAAAGCGCGCCTGTTCTCGACGACGTTCCCTGTGAGGGCAAGACCGCTCACGTGGCGTACATCACGGAGGCGCTGTCCAGCGACCCTAACGGCGACTCCTTCAACGACGGCGACTACCACATGTACCTACGCGCCACGGACGAGGACATCACGCCTCAGGAAAACGCGAACCCGGTGAAGACACTGCGCATGAGATATGACGCATGGAAGGCGGAGCGGGAATCCGGAGCATGAGAACGACTACCACGCTGGCCTTGACCGCCCTACTGGTCACGGGCGCTTGCACGAGTGCGGGCTCTGATACCTCGAGCGATGCGGATCAGGCCCAAATCACGGAGCTCCTGCGTACAGCCGACCCTTACGCCCGCGGCTATACGGATGACGATTTTCCGCGTATCCAAGAGCTCGCTCCCAACGTCTACTCGTACGAACAACTCCGCTCGGCAGGCGACGAGAAGTTCACCACGGTGAGCCTGTTCGTCGTGACGAGCGAGGGCGTCTTGGTAGCGGATGGCCAAGGCAGCGTCGAGGAAACACAGCGCATGGTCGACCGCATCGGCGAGATCACTGACCAGCCGATCACCCACGTGGTCGTATGCTCGGATCACGGAGACCACACCGCCGGAAACTCGGCCTTCCCCGCAACCGCGGAGTTCATCGCACATCCTACGTCAGCGGCGATCCTTGAGGCTTCGGCGAAGAACCCCGAGCGCGCTCCGGACGCAGCACCTGTCATTGTCCCGACCCGAATGATCGCAAACAGCGAATCACTGACGCTGGGTGACAAGACGGTCGAAGTGCTCTTCTTGGGCCGAGCCCACACAGGGGGAGACCTCGTCGTCTATCTCCCTGCGGAGAAGATCCTGTTCATGAGCGAGGCGTACCTCCACCGGGTATTCCCAGCCATGCGGTCGGCGTACCCGTCGGAGTGGGTCGCGATGATTGAACGAGCCCAGGCCATGGATGTTGATGTCTACGTCCCCGGTCACGGTTTCGTGGACAGCCCGGAAATTTTGACAGAAGAACTCGAGTCCTACCGCATTGCGGTGGCCCGGGTCATCCAAGTTTCCACGAGCCTCCACAGCCAAGGGCTCAGCCTAGAGGACGCCCAGGCCCAAGCGGACTTCGGCGATCTCGCTGGGTGGTCGCTCTTCTCGAGTCAGGGGCCTCGCGCCATCCAACAGGTTTACGCAGAACTCAACAACGAACTCCCTGAAGCGAACTGATGGAGGTCTGTCCGACCAGTGCTCTGATCCCCGAGGCGCAGCATCGCCAAGGGAACGACCCGATCTTCGAGTTGAACACTGAAGCCGCCCAACGCGCCGCCAACGGCGAGTCGATCCTGAACGCCACCCTGGGGGCATTAACGGACGAAGGGGGCCGCCTGGCCATCATGCCGACCGTCGGCCGGGCCTTTGAGAGCATTTCGTCCAGCGCCGCGGCAGGGTACGCCCCCATCTCCGGCGTTCCCGCCTTCTTGGACGCCACGATTCAAGACGTCTTTGCGGGAACCGGCCTGGCCTCATCTGCTGTCGCGGTGTCGACGCCCGGCGGTACCGGCGCGGTCTACCAAGCGATGATGAACTTCTTGGCACCCGGTCAGAGTGCCCTGACCACCAGCTACTTCTGGGGACCGTACCAGGTGATCGCCGCCCATGCGGGACGGGGCGTCACCACGTTTAACATGTTCGACTCAAGTGGGCGCCTGGACCTCCAGGCGTTGCGGGCCGGAATAGAGACTCACGCGAAGGAACAGGGTCGAGTCTTTCTCATCCTGAACTTTCCGTGCCACAACCCGACTGGATACTCGCTCGACGCGGACGAGTGGACGGACGTCGCGTCGGCGGTCCGTGAGGTCGCGGCACAGGTGCCCACGGCCGTCATGCTGGACGCCGCATATCTGCGGTTCGCGGGTGAGGATGGATCGCCGTGGCTCGATGCGGTCCCCTCGATGCTCGACGGGGCAACGGTCATGGTCGCTTGGACCGCATCCAAATCGTTCGCCCAATACGGAGCCCGCATCGGTTCGCTCATAGCGCTTAATCATGAGGCGGACGAACGTGAGCGGCTCCAGAACGCCCTCGGGTACTCTTGCCGCGCTACCTGGTCCAACTGCAACCATCTCGGCCAACTCGCGATCGGCAAACTGCTGTCGGACCCCGACCTTAAGGTCGCCGCCGATGCAGAGCGCTCGACATTGCGTCGGATGCTGCAGGACCGTGTGGACGTCTTCAACGCCGAAGCCACCGGGCGCCTTCACGTGCCGCGGTACGATGGGGGCTTCTTTGTGTCCGTCTTTACTCCGGACGCTCAGGTCACCGCCGCCGCCATGCGTGAACTGGGCGTGTACATCATCCCGCTGGACGGCGCGGTTCGGGTGGCACTGTGCTCCACACCTGTGACGGCGGTGCCTCCGTTGGTCGAAGCGCTGGAAGCGGGTGTCGAGGCCGCTCAAGCGACGGACTGAGCGTCACGCGCCTTTCCGAGATCGCGGCGACCGTGGCGACCGTGGCGCAGGACAAAGACGCCGAGGTCGTCATCGTGTCGAGTGGCGCTGTGGCCTCCGGTTTCCGGATCCTGGAGCACAGCGTGCCCGCTACCCGCCTAAAGGACCGTCAGGCCGCTGCCGCGGTCGGCCAGGGCCGGCTCATGCGCATGTGGTCCGACGTGTCCGGGACCCGCAGGCTAGCGGCCAGCCGCAGCCCTACCGACTCGGATCGCCTCGTCCGCCTCCCGGCCGGACATGAGCAGTCCCAAGAAGCCTTGCTCGATCCGTCGAGCAACATCGTCCGCGTTGGCGGTAATCACGTCGGGGACACCGATGCGTTTCGCGTGGCCCAGCACGACCTGATTCCCAGCCTCGGCCGCCTCGCGGTCACCACCCAATGCGCGGGTCAGACTCCCGATGCCGCAAGCCAAGACGCTGTACCCAGGTGTATCCGCAATCTCGGAAGCCGCGGCCAGCGCACCCTCGTCTTCGATCATGATGAACGCGATCACGTCGCCAGTGGGGTTGGCGGGAGACCAGACGTTGGCTCCGGCATCCGCAAAGAAGCTCACCGCCCGCCGCGCCTGGTCCGGGCTACGCACGTGCGGAATCACGACGCCCTGCGCGCCGCGTGAGAGAACGTCGGCGACTCGCGCGCGGGCCGCGTCGACGCCGTCCGACGATATCGGGGGAATGCGTACGAGCAGCGTCGGAGGAACGGCGACACCCGACGCGGCCAGACCTTCTGCGATCGCCGTGACCGCCTCGGGGTCGAAATCCGCTTCGAGGTTCAAGAAGAGGTAGTCTAAGAGGTCGTTCTGTGCGAGCGCGGCGCCACCGGCCGCGGTGTAGAGCGCGGGCAGCCTCGATCCGTCCTCCGCCACCGTCTGCCGGGAGCGTTCGTTGGGCACGAACACGCCGAAGGCGGGGCTCCCCTCTGACCACAGTTGGATCAGAGTCGTCTGGACGGCCGGGGTCGCGGTAGCGTCCTCTGCGGACTCAGCGTTGCAGCCCACCAAGAGGACGGACATCGACAGGGAGAGCGGGAGCAATGACAGCCGGGACGACCCGAAGAGCTTAGTGCGCATGGTCATCACATCGACCATGGCGGCACAATACCGTTCATACGGGCGTACGCGATCGACTGGCCCAGGTGTTCGTTCATGTGGGTCACGAGCTGAAGCAGAACGGACGCCTTCGCGACGTCACGACCGTACAAGACCGTCGACGATTCTAGGTCGGCGTCGGACATGTCTCCGATGACTTTGCGGACCCAATCCATGGACTCGGACAGCAGCCGCACCGTCTCGGCCTTCTCGGTCACTGAATTCTCCCAGTCCCCGTAATCCGAAGCAGGAAACGGCCCAGGAACGCCCAGATTCTCCTCCGGATACATCAGGTTGTACCGAGCGATGTGCATGAAGACCGTCCCAACGGACGCCACGCCTTCCATTGGCTCCCAATCGTACGTATCTGCCGGCATCGCCTCGGCGAGCGCGACGACCTTCCGCGCAGACCCCTCGAACTGCCCCAGGATCTCAGTTCGAAAGTCGGGAAGATTCTGCGCTGAAACCGGGGTGGTGCCGATACTCATTAGGAAGGCGACCGGAATCACCCTGTGGAAGAACCGCATAAGGCCTCACCTCTCGTTGGATAGAGACGAGAAGATAAGCCACAGGCGACCCGGCGCGAACCGGACATTCGTCTCGCTCAGGACCACCTGTGACCCATCGATCCCCACGAGCGACGTGAGCAATCTCGGGGGCCCACAGGACTCGGGAGCGATTGGCCGCGGACGGCAATGCCGCGTGTCCTGAGGGTTCCCCATATCACACCAGTCGATGAGGAGCCGTGTCTAAACCACGCGACATCCACGTTCTCGTGGTCGATGACAGTCCTGAGATCCGTCTGGCGACGCGAGCACTGCTTCCGGGAGCCCGGAAGGGTGATCGTCACCAATGAGTCCGAGGGGTTTTGTGACTTCCAGACCCAACGGGACCGGATCGCCGCATATGTAGAGGACATCGAGGAGAAGAACACCCAACTCGAAGAGCACATCGCCGAGATCAAGACGCTGCGGGGACTCATCCCTAGTCTGTTCCAACTGCAAAAAAGCGCGCGACGACGAAGGATACTGGCAGCAAGTTGAGATCTACATCACCGAGCGCTCGAACCCTCAATTCACGCACGGCATCTGCCAACCGTATTCTACGGTTTTGTGCGGCGAACAGCCCATCTTTGACCCGCCGACGGGTGGGCAGGTCGAAATTGCTTGCTCAGCTACGTATCGAAATGTTTTGCACACCCTGGGAAGTAGGTAGTAGGTTCGTTGTTAACCTTTCCACGGCATTTATCGAATCAACGAAGGAGTGAGGCGGATGATGCGTCCTCGACTAGCTGGCTTTCTCGGATTCTCGCTTTCAGTCTTACTTGCCCTTGCTGCACCAGTCAGTGCTCAGCAAGCGACGATCGCCGGACGTGTGATCGACGGCAGTACGATGCAGCCGCTCGCCTCAGTGCAGGTACAGATCGTTGGAAGCGCCAGCGCGACGGGTGTCCTTTCGGACGCCTCAGGCAACTTCTCCATTAGCGTCTCCTCCGGATCGTACTCCGTCGTGTTCACGCTTATCGGGCACCAAACGCATCGTGTAGATGGCGTCAGTGTCGCGAACGGTGGCACCGAGCGAGTAGAAGTCCAGATGACTTCTACCGTGCTGGCGCTCGACCCGCTCTCGGTTACAGTCAACCGTGGTCGAGAAGAAAGAACCTCTGTCGCGCCTGCCCAGGTCAACGTCGTGACCGCAGAGCTGATCGAGGAAATTTCCGCGACCTCCGCAGTCGACTACGTCAAAGCCATGCCCGGTGTCGACGTAATCCAGACCGGCATCAACCAGAGCAACACGGTGACACGAGGCTTCAACAACGTGTTCTCCGGTGCACTGTTGGTTCTAACGGACAACCGGTACGCCCGCGTGCCGTCTCTCCGCCTGAACGCCTACAACATGATCCCGGCCACGCCGCTCGACGTCGAGCGAGTCGAAGTCGTACTCGGCCCGGCAGCCGCACTGTACGGACCGAACTCGGCCAACGGTGTCATGCACATCATCACGACGTCACCCATCGACAAACCGGGTTCGAGCTTCAGCATCGCCGGCGGTGGTCGGAACATCTTCCACGGCGTCTTCCGCCAAGCTTGGAAATTCAGCGATAAGGCTGGCCTGAAGTTCTCCGGCCAGTACTTCCGGGGCGACGACTTCGAGTATTTCGATCCGAGCGAGAGCGGCGGGACGAACCCGCTCATCGGCGCACGCAACTTCAAGAGTGAGCGCTTTAGTGGCGAGGTCCGTCTCGACCTGCGTCCGTGGGACAACCCAGATGACGAAATCATCTTCACCTACGGACTGAACGAGCTGGTCAGCTCCATTGAATTGACCGGAATCGGCGCAGGACAGGGTGACAACTGGCGTTACCAGTTCGGGCAGGTACAGGTGAGCAAGGGCCGTCTCTACGCCCAGGCCTTCATTAACAATTCCGGCGCCGGGGATTCGTTCCTTCTTCGCACGGGCCAGCCACTCGTCGACAAGTCGAAGATGATCGCGACACAACTGCAATACGGCCTGGAGTTTGGAGGGCGTCTCGACCTCTTAGCGGGTTTCGACTACAGCAAGACGACACCGAACACCGAAGGCACGATCAACGGGTCCAACGAAGACTTCGATGAGACCACCGAGTACGGCGCATACGTACACGGAACTCTCTCCCTGACGGACAGAGTCGACTTGGTCGCCGCCCTCCGAGCGGACGACCACGAACACCTGGAAGAGACCGTGTTCTCGCCACGCGCTGCGCTCGTGTTCACCCCTGCGGAGGGACACTCTTTCCGAGGGACGTACAACCGGGCCTTCGGCACCCCGACTACGAACAATCTCTTCCTCGACCTGGTTGCGGGTCAGATCCCGATCACACCGACCATCGGCTACAACGTTCGGGCGTTCGGTGTCCCGTCGACGGGGCTGACGTTTAGGAACACGTGTGCCGGCGGTGTGAACAATCACTGCATGTACTCCCCGTTCGCGCCTGGCGTGCAGATGCCGGCGACCGGCGCAGCGCTTTGGGACGCGGTCGTGGTCCCGCTGGCGCTTTCGGATCCAATGCTAATGCACACGCTCGGACTCCTGGGCATTTCGGCTCAGGCCTTCGCATCGATCGTCGGCGCACCGCAGCCGGGTGAACTGGCGTCGAACCTGCTTCGCTTCAACAGCGAAAATCCCGCAGTGCCCTTCTTGCCCGACCCGGGCGTGAGCCCGGTCGGAAGCATCAAGCCAACGATCACCAACACGTTCGAGCTCGGGTACAACGGTCTCATCGGTGACAAGCTACGCATCGCGGTGGCAGGCTACCGGACGAAGATCAACGACTTCGTTGGCCCGCTCCGGGTCGAGACGCCGAGCGTGTTCCTCGATGGCAACTCGGTCGCGCAATATCTCGTAACGCGGCTCACCGGGGCGGGAGTACCGCTGCAGTACGCGAGCGGCATCGCCGCGGCAATCGCGCCCACGGCAGCCCGCGTGCCTCTCGGTACTATCCAGGCAGACCAGCGGACCGGTTCGGATCTGATCCTGACCTACCGCAATTTCGGTGACGTGGAGTTCTACGGAGCCGACCTGGGCCTGGAATACCACGCGACGGATAAGGTCACGATGATCGGTTCCTACTCACGCGTCAGTGCAGACTGTCATGACTTAAACAACGACGGCATCTGCACCGGTTCGACGGACATCGCGCTGAACGCTCCGATGAACAAAGGTTCGTTCGGCATGCGCTACGACAACAAGCTGGCCGGAACGTTCGTTAACGGTAGGGTTCGCTACAGCGACGGGTTCCCCATGAACTCGGGTGTCTACGTCGGCGACGTGGAGAGCTACTCGGTCTTCGACCTGAACTTTGGCTACCGAGTGCCCGGTTACTCGGGCATGATCGTGTCCGTGACGCTGAACAACGCGTTCAACAAACTGCACCAAGAGTTCATTGGTGCTCCGAGAATGGGACGCATTGGGATGCTGAAGATCCAGTACGAGTTCTAGCCTAGAGCATCACCAGAGAAAGAGGTCCCGGTCGAGGAGAGATCCCTCGGCCGGGACCTTTGACGACTAGAACTGAGTCGCTAGGTCGCTAAGTTACGCTCGACATATCGAACTCGGCGCCAGGCGCTCCTGCCCCAATTACCCCTACGTGACGGAAGAACGATGCGCATCGTAGGAGGGAAATTCGCCGGCAGGCATTTAACGTCCCCCGGAAAGGCCGTCCGGCCCACACCCGAGGTAATCCGGGACAAGGTAATCACCCTTCTGAAGGACGAGCTCGCCGGCGCGCGCATGCTCGATTTGTTCGCAGGGTCTGGGGCGGTTGGTCTGGAGGGGCTGTCGCGGGGGGCACGCTACGTAGACTTCGTGGAGAACGGAGCCCCGGCGCTCCACGCTCTAAAAGCGAACGTCGCGGCCCTGAAAGCCAGTAAGAAGTGCCGCATCTTCAAACAGGACGTCATTCCATACGTGGAGCGCTTGAGCGCTGACGCGTACGATGTCGCATTCGCGGACCCCCCTTATGGATCCGGCAAGCTAGACCGAGTCATCGCACGCTGGCTGGAAGTGCCGTTTGCTTCCTACTTGGCGCTGGAACACGCGAAGGACCACGTGGGAGTGCCGAAGGGCAAACGCTACGACTTCGATGGCCCAACCCGCATCACCATCCTGAAGGCGAAGCAGAGATGAGCAACGCCGACCTCGCGCATGAGATCAGACGCCGCCGTACCTTCGCGATCATCAGCCATCCGGACGCCGGGAAGACGACGCTGACCGAGAAGCTGCTGCTCTTTGGTGGTGCGATTCACCTCGCAGGGTCTGTGAAGTCCCGAAAAGCAGCCCGGCACGCCACTTCCGACTGGCTCGCCATGGAGCAGGAACGCGGCATCTCCATCACGGCGAGTGTTCTGCACTTCGACTACAAGGGCTTTCGGATCAACCTGCTGGACACGCCGGGGCACCAAGACTTCTCCGAAGACACCTATCGGGCGCTCATGGCCGCCGACAGCGCCATCATGCTGCTCGACAACCGCCGTGGGGTCGAGGTCCAGACCCGGAAGCTCTTCAACGTATGTCAGAAGCGACGGCTCCCCATCTTCACGCTGGTCAACAAGTGCGACCGTGCTGGCGAGGACCCCTTCGGCATCATCGACGACGTGCAGAACGACCTCGGCATCCGGGCCTTTGCGGCAACGTGGCCCATTCGAGTCGGAGGACGACTGATCGGCGTGTACGACCGCATGGATGCTCGCGTGATCCTTTACGACGCTGCCACCGATCACGGTCAGTCGAGACCCGAGTTCACAGTCGGCACTCTCGACGACCCCTTGTTGGACGAACGCATGGGAAGCGCAGGTGCCGACGCGGTGCGTGAGGAGATTACGCTTCTGACCGAAGCCGGAGAACCAATGGATCCTGAGGCGGTCGCTCGCGGTGAAGCAACGCCGGTCTTCTTTGGCAGCGCTCTGACCAACTTCGGAATCGATGTGCTTCTAGAGCGCTTCCTAGAGGCCGCCCCGGCACCCGTTGCACGAGAAAGTGCAGATGGCCTGGTCGATCCAGTCGATTCACCGTTTTCCGGTTTCGTGTTCAAGATCCAAGCCAACATGGATCTCAAACATCGAGACCGCGTGGCATTCCTCCGGGTGTGCTCCGGACGCTTCGAGGCCGGAGCCGACGCCGTCATCGCCCGAACAGGAAAGACGGTTCGTCTGTCCCAGCCTCAGGAATTCATGGCGCGGGAGAGGAGCCACGCGGAAGACGCTGTGGCCGGTGATGTAGTGGGCCTCCACGACCGAGGAAGTCTGCGCGTCGGAGATACGGTGGCGGTTGGAAAAACAATGAACTTCCCGGGTGTGCCCAGATTCTCACCGGAACACTTCAGTCAGGTACACCTCGACAACCCGATGAAGCGGAAGCAGCTGGACAAGGGTCTGACGCACCTGGCCGAGGAGGGCACGGTCCTACTCTTGTTCGCGCCGTCTATCACCGGCCCAGTGCCCATCGTCGGAGCTGTAGGTCAACTCCAGTTCGATGTACTCAAGGACCGACTGGAACGAGAGTACAACGTTAGGGCCAGACTCGCCGGCCTCCCGTACCATTGTGCCCGTTGGGTCACCGGATCGGAAGCCGAGGCCAAAGACATCGCCTCCCTCCACGGGCGCCGGATGGTCGAGGACGTTGACGGCCACCCCATGATCCTCTTCGACAACGAGTGGGCCCTCCAGCGCAGCATGAACCAGAGTGAGAATGTAGTTTTTCACGACGTGCAGCCTAAGAAACTTCGCTAGAAATTCCCCGCGCTATTAAAGGTAGTGACCCTGATGTGGACCCGAATCGAAAATGTTGCTGCGCTTGCTGCGTCAGCTGGTATCGCTCTAGCCGTTGTGGGATCCCCGGTCGGCGCGCCGACGCAGGGTCACCGAGGTGAGCCGACTGTCGCGGTAAGCTTCGCGGAGGACATCCTCCCGATCTTCCAAAAAAGCTGCATCAAGTGCCACGGGGAAACGGATGAGAACGGCTTCGAAATTGCTGAGGCAGGACTCTATCTCACGACGTATGAAGGCGTGATGATGGGATCGGAGTTCGGATCCGTGATCGACCCTGAAGACGAACAGAGTCTTCTCCTGGCCATGGTAGCGGACGGGTCTATGCCTGAAGAGGGTGACCCTTTGACTGCGGACCAGATCGAGTTGATCCGGACCTGGATCCTCGAAGGCGCGAAAGAGACCGCGGGCAGCTAATAGCCCCGCAGCTCCGTGCTGGAACGCGCAGGCAGGCCATCAGGCCACAACCGAGCAGCGGCCTTACGCGTGCTGGTCGTGAAACCCGATCTCTCCATACGGTTATCCATGCTCGTCCCCCATGTCCCCTCGATTGAAGAGGAGGGTGGCGGGTCTCTCAAAGAGGGCTCAATCTGTCTTCAGCCCTCCGCCAACTTGATCCCGATGGGTCCCATGAACGCCTACCGCCCGTGCGGCATCTTCACCGCCGCCACCCTGCTTTTCGTAGCCAGCGCCCCCCTCAGCGCACAGTCCGTTACGCCGCCGGAGGAACACTTCGGCCACGAAATCGGTGCGGACTACCAGTTGCCCAACTACACGCAGCACATGGCCTACTGGCACACCCTGGAACGAGAGTCGGATCGCGTCGTGCTCGACGAGATCGGCCGCACGGCTGAGGATCGCCCGCAGATGATGGCCATTGTCACGTCTCCGGCCAACCAGGCGCGACTCGAGGAATACCGACAGATCTCGCGTCGTCTCGCGCTCGCGGAGGGGCTGGACGAGGCTGCTGCCCGAGAACTGGCGGCTGAGGGAAAAGCCGTGATCTGGATCGACGGGGGTCTGCACGCTTCGGAGGTCCTAGGCGCTCAGCAGCTCACTGAGACGCTGTACCAAATGGCAAGCGGCACGGACACCGAGACTATGCGCCTCCTGGACGACGTCATCATCCTCTTCACGCACGCGAACCCGGACGGCCATGAGTTGCTCGGTGACTGGTACATGCGGGAGGACGACCCTCTGGAGCGGACCACCGGCGGCATCCCGACCCTGTATCAGAAGTACGTGGGCCACGACAATAATCGGGACTCGTATCTCGTGTCTCAGCCCGAGACGGAGAACATGGCGCGCGTCCTGTACATCGATTGGATGCCACAGATCATGTACAACCACCACCAGATCGGTCCGGCGGGCGCCATCATGTGGGCTCCACCCTTCCGGTATCCTGCCAACTACAACATCGACCCCCTCGTGCTGTCAGGCATCGAGCAGGTCGGAATGGCCATGCAGTCTCGCTTCATCTTCGAAGACAAGCCGGGTGTAACCATGCGCGAAGGTGGTCCCTTCTCGACCTGGTGGAACGGTGGACTGCGAACGACCGCCTACTTCCACAACATCGTCGGGCTTCTCACAGAGACGCAGGGGAATCCGACCCCTATTACGGTGCCGTTCATTCCGAGCCGCATCATGCCGGACGGAGACTACCTCCTCCCCATCGAGCCGCAGCCGTGGCACTTCCGGCAATCGATCGATTACTCCGTGACCGCGAACCGAGCCGTGCTGGACTACGCGTCGCGTTATCGTGAGCAGTTGCTTATGAACATCTGGAAGGCTGGATCCAACCAGATCGCGAAGGGCAACACGGACACGTGGCGGGTCACACCGTCTCGCATGGCAGCGCTCGGGGATGTGCTCGCCGAGAACAACGCGGAAGAGCGTTTTGTGGGACCTCAGACGGGAGCCCTAGCCGGCTACTTCTCGATGGGTTCACCCACCGAATACTTCGACGAACTCAGGAAGCCAGAGGACCGCGATCCGCGTGGCTACATCCTCCGCTCCGATCAGGCCGACTTCCCGACCGCTACGAAGTTCGTGAACACGCTGATCAAGAACGGGGTCACGGCGCACCGGGCGACTCGCGACTTCGATGTGATGGGCACGAGCTACCCGGCCAACTCTTGGGTCGTCAAGTCTGCGCAGGCTTATCGCGGGCACGTGCTCGACATGTTCGAGCCGCAGGATCACCCGAACGATTTCAAGTATGAGGGAGGGCCGCCGGTCGCTCCGTACGACAACGCTGGGTACACACTCGCATATCAGATGGGCATCGACTTCGACCGGATCCTCGAGGGATTTGATGGACCGTTCGAAAAAGTAGAGGGGATGGCCAGGCCGCCTGCAGGGATCGTGGCAAATGCGACGGGGGCGGTCGGGTACATGCTCAACCACGCCGCGAACGACGTGTCGATCATCACGAACCGTCTGTTGGAAGAAGGTATGGAGGTGAGTTGGATCACCGAGCCCGCCACCATGGGAGGGAGGACCTTCCCTGCCGGGACCGTATGGGTCCCCGCCGCGAGCGGGGTTGCGGACAGACTGGCTGAATGGGGAGCCGAGCTTGGCATCTCAGCAACCGGGGTCTCTTCCACACCCACATCGGCCATGCTGGCCTTGAACACGGTGCGAGTCGGTCTGTGGGACCGCTACGGTGGCTCAATGCCATCGGGGTGGACTCGCTGGCTCTTCGAACAATTCGAGTTCCCCTACGAGATGGTCTACCCGGACGACCTGAACGCCGGTGATCTCCGTGACAACTTCGACGTCATCGTATTCGTGACGGGGGCGATCCCCGCTCAGGACGGTGGGGGTGGCGATGGCTTCGCGATCTTCGGCGCCGGTCCGGACGAAGAGTCGATCCCGGACGAGTATCAACACATGCTCGGGAACGTGACCGTCGCAGAGACTGTGCCGGAGTTGGTGGAGTTCATGGAGGAAGGCGGCACGGTGGTGGCCATCGGCTCCTCGATCGCGATGGCCCAACACGCCGGGTTACCGCTGAGCAATCACATCGTGGACGGAGAAGGTCAGGCTCTTGGTGAGGAGGACTACTACGTCCCGGGATCGGTACTCCGGGTGAAGGTCGACAACACACGACCGCTCGCCTTCGGGATGCCGAGTGAGCTCGACGTCTTCTTCAGCAACTCACCCGTAATGCGGCTTGGGCCGGCAGCCGTCGCCGCCGGAGTCAACCCGATCGCCTGGTTCGATTCCGATGCTCCGCTACGCAGCGGGTGGGCGTGGGGGCAGCACCGGCTGAACGGAGGCCTCGCGATGGCCGAGGCCAAAGTTGGTGAAGGCAACCTGTTCTTGTTCGGTCCGGAGATCACGATGCGTGGTCAGCCGCACGGGACCTTCCAGTTCTTGTTCAACGGGATCTATCTGGCCGGCGCGCAGCCACGTCCAGGTAGGCCGATATCATGATCCGCTGGACGCGAGAGGCGGCCCGAATCGCCGCAGTGGCTGTTCTTTCGATCGGCATGGTGACGGCACTGACAACACCGACTGCGCTCGACGCTCAGACACTAGACGCTCTGTCCCCACAGGTGCGCGAGTTCGTCAGCTTCGAGAACGATCAGGTGCTGATTCGAAACGTCACCCTGATCGACGGCACAGGGGCTCCTGCACAGCGGGGCGCCTCGGTGCTGATTGATGGCGACCGCATCTCCGCCGTGGCGCCGGCGGGCACCGAACTGCCTGTGTCGCCGGGGACTCGAATCTTCGACGGCAGCGGCCAGACGCTGATCCCCGGCCTGGTGATGCTACACGAGCACATGTTCTACCCGTCGGGTCAGGCGCGGTACAACACGAACGAGCAGTCCTTCCCACCGCTGTACTTGGCGGGCGGCGTAACGACAATGCGCACCGGCGGAAGTGTCGACCCGTACTCGGATCTCAGCACCCGCCGCCTCATTGAAGCGGGCCGGATTCCCGGACCCCACATGGACGTGACGGGGCCCTATCTGGAGGGCCCTGGGGGCTTCATTCGATCCTTCCCTCAGCTCGCAACTCCGGAGCAGGCGGTGGCGCATGTGAATTTCTGGATGGACCAGGGTGCGACGTCGTTCAAGGCGTACAACCTGATCACGCGCGAAACGCTAGGTGCCGGCATCGAGGCGGCGCACGCGCGCGGCGCGAAGGTCACCGGGCACCTGTGTTCGATCACCTACCAGGAAGCGGCCGACCTTGGCATCGACAACCTGGAGCATGGCTTCTTCGCCGCGACCGACTGGGTACAGAACAAGGAGCCGGACCAGTGCCCTCGAGGGCAGGACCTGCGTTACCTCGACCTCGACCTGGACGCTCCTGAGTTCACGGACGTTGTTGACCACCTGATCGAATCAGGTGTGGCGCTCACCTCCACCCTCACGGTCGTGGAACGCCGTGCTAGCGGGCGTCCTGCTCCGCCCTACGGCGCGCAGCAGGCGATGCTCCCCGAGCTCCACGAGTCAGTGATGGCTCGCGTTGAGCGGAACGCACAACGTGAAGACAATCCAGCAACGGCCCTGCTCCATCGTTACATGGAGATGGAGAAGGCGTTCTACGATCGAGGGGGCTTCCTAGTCGTGGGCACAGACCCCACGGGTGGCGGAGACGTCGTGCCCGGATACGCGAACCAGCGTGCGATCCAACTCCTTATTGAGATGGGCCTCACCGTGGAAGAAGCCGTCGAGGTGTCTACCAAGAACGGGGCAATCTACCTGGGGCAGGACGATGAGATCGGTACGATCGAAGCCGGCAAGCGGGCAGATCTAGTTCTGATCAACGGAGACGTGACCACAGACATCGAGCAGTTCCGCCGCATGCGAATCGTCTTCAAGGACGGAGTGGCCTACGACTCGGCGAAACTCTTCGACTCCGTGAAGGGCTGGGCCGGCGTCCGTTGAGCCAAAGTTCGGATGTCATCGTAGTCGGCGCAGGCATCATGGGCGCCTCGATCGCGTGGCATCTGGCTGAGCGGGGCCTGAGGGTCACCGTCCTCGAACGAGAATCGGCGCCCGCCATGGGCTCTACCGGTAAGAGCGCCGCCGGCGTTCGTGTTCAGTTCACAACGGAAGCCAACATCCGCCTGTCGATGTACTCCCTCCCCTTCTATCGCTCCTTCAAAGAACGTTTGGGATACGACGTCGGGTATTCAGACATCGGGTATCTCTTGGTTGTCCCGCACGAACGCTGGGAGCAACACCTCGAAAGCGTCGAGCTCCAACGGAGCCTCGGCGCACCGGTTGAGGTCTTCTCGCCGGAGGACGCGCAGCGCTTCGTGCCCTTCTCCACGGAGGGAGTCGCAGGGGCTACGTACGGTCCGTGGGACGGCGTGATCGATCCGCACATGGCAACGCACGCTTGGGTTTCTATGGGACGAGGTTCGGGAGTCGACTTCCGATTCGGGTCTGAAGTCACCTCGGTTGAACGGACCGCCGAGAATTGGCGGATCGGGACGGACGAGTCCACCTATGAGGCCCCGTACGTGGTGAACGCCGCCGGGGCATGGTCTGGAGCCCTGGGTGGATTCGCAGGGCTCGACGTGCCCGTTGGGCCCAAGCGCATCCAAATCTTCCTCAGCGCACCCATCACGGACGAGCGGACCTACCCGCTCACCATCGACACCGCCACTGGTGTATACGTCCGAAGCGAAGGAGATCGTGTGCTCTTCGGACTCGACAATCTGAAGCAGGACTTCGGTTTCACCGAAGGCATCGACCCGGAATGGCTCGAAACAGTGCTCCTCAAGGGCGTGGACCGCTTCCCTTGGTGGGAAGACCTCGGCGTCGACATGAAAGGAAGCTGGTGGGGTTACTACGGCGTGAGTCCGGATAACAGCCCGATCATCGGACCCCACCCGGGAGTGGAGGGGTGGATCGATGCATGTGGCTTCTCCGGCCACGGCATCATGCACGCTCCGGTGACCGGTCTCGCTGTTTCTGAGATCATCGTGGACGGACAATCCCATACCGTCGACGTGAGCCTCTTCGGTCACGACCGATTCGGAAAAGACGTGCCTGTCGAGGACAACGTCTTCTAGCGCCCTATCGGCGCACCAGCCGGATCGCACCTGCGGCCTCGGACGACCGAAAAACTGCCATGAGATCCTCCACGGGTAACGGCGTGAACTGACCCGCCAAGAAGTCGCGGATCTCCAACGCGGTCATTCCTTCCCTAGGAGGTTTCGGAACTCTGCGTTGTACTCGTCAGGTAGCGACGGACCTCCACTAGGACGCCCACCTCCGTCGACCGACTCGACGACCAGTGACGCCGCCTCGCGTCAGATGACCTCCATCGCCTCCACTGGCACCCACCCCACTTTTCCATCCTCCAGCACGATCTCAGCCCACAGACCCGCACGCTGATCGATGCGCACGCGCGTCCCCTCGTGGATCTCGAACAAAGTCAGGTCCTCATCTTCGGACGGCGCCGATCGAACCTGGACGGCCTCCAGTAGGATCACACCGCGATCCGCCTGACCCAGTCCCAGTTCGCGCACGACCAGGTTCGCCCCAGCCAAGACCAAAACCACGGCCCCGACCGAAGCGGCGCGAGTGCCCCATCGGCTCGAGCCATCAGAACGTCCCAGAATGCGCGTGATACTCCCACCGACCAGCAAAAGCCACGACCCGCCCACGAAGAGTACGAGCGCGGTGTACGGGATGAGGTGCAGCCACCAAGACCACACGCCCAACAACCAGAATTCTGGAAGCGGTTCGATCACGTCGATGGTCAGGGATCCGGCAAGGTCTAGGTTCGCCCTCAGGTCGGGCTCTCCAGGCTGAATCGCCGCTGCGCGCTCCCAATTCAGGATGGAGCGCCCGAGCTCACCCTTTTTGAAGTACGCGTTACCCAGGTTGTAGTAGAGGTCTGCGCCTTCGAATCCGGCAGCGAGGAGATTCTCGTATGCCGAGATCGCCTCACTCCAGTCTTCAGCTTGGTAGAACTGATTGCCCTGCTGGAACAGCTCATCTTGGCCGTGCGCCACCTGCGGTGCGCCGACAGCCACGAGCAATACGAGAAGCCAACGCACGCTCATCGCCGAATCTCTCGATCGAGAGCCGTCATAAGGCCCCCCACGCGATCCAGCAGCCGGGTCTTTTCCCCAGGATCGTCCGATGGCGGGGCGAACCGCTGTCGGTCGCAAAGCTCCAAACAGGAGCGGAGCTCCGAGACTTGGGCGTCCGCAACGCCTGCCCGTTTCACGCCTGCTTCTAGATCATTCATCTGCATGCCGGCCTCGGCGACGTTGAGCTTATCCGCGACCAACCCCCTGAGGGCGCGAGCCACCTCGGCATAGAAGGCACGATAATCCGACTTCCCGGCGAGGCGCCGTGCTTCGGTCAGCCGCTTCTTGGCGACCTTGCCGGCACTTCGTCCCCGGGCATACGCGACGTCACCCAAGAGCCTGTCCTGGTGCTTGCGAAGCCCCAGAGCTCCAGCGATCCCCATCAGAGGCAGCAACGCCAACATCCAGAATGCAGCCCCCGAAAAGATGTTCTGGTCCATACGTCGCAACACCGGCACGTCGAGACGAATGAAGCGGATGTCCTGACGCTGAGGATCAATGTTCAGTCGGCTGAATCCATACGAAGCATCGCCCACCGCCGCGATCGTCAACGGCAACGGATCTGAGGCCGCCGTGCGGTACTCACCCGCTGCGAGGTCGAAGTAACCCATCTCGATGGAAGGGATGGCCCTCGAGCCGCCCACTCTGGGAATCATCACGAATTCGAACGTCTTAGACCCAGTGACCCCTGACGTCGACGCATTCGTGACCTGAGAAATCTCAGGCGGGAACACTTCGAAGTCGGGCGGTACATTGAGTTCGGGGGCGGGCACACCCCTGATATTTCCTCGCCCCGAAACGATGACGGTCAGCGTCACTGCATCGTTCGCAGCGACTGAGTCCCGATCCAGGCTCGACGTCACCGACAGCGCCCCCACGACACCCGAGAACGGCTGCGGAGCCCCTTCCGGCAGCGCCTGGATGTCCAACTCGATCGGGTTCGAGAGCACCGAAATGGGAACGACCGAAGTGCCGAACAAGGACGACCGCCCGAAGACTCCCTCGAACGGGTCACGGCTGTTCCGTACCCGAACCTGCGCTTCGATCCCGAGAGGATCGAGCGTACGTGGCCCCGAGCCTGTCGGCACCATGGCGACCCGCCGAATCACGGCGGATGCATACTCGCGGCCGTTCCGAGTCCTCTGCTCAACCTGGGGCTGCCCGGCCGGGGTGATGTCCTCGACCCAAAACCCCTGGGGCTCCGGCAGTGAGGTGAAGCTGTACTGACTCACGTCCACGCTGGTCCAAATGCGGTATTCGACAACAAGAGGCTCGCCGTCTCGCACTGTGGTCCGGGACGCTTCGGCAGTCACGAACAGATCCTCCGGACCGACCTCCTGAGCACCGCCTCCTACTGCGCGCCTATCCTGCTGCTGGGGCGGCGGAGCTGATGAAATGATGAGCTGGAGCGCCTCCGTTCGGAGCGTCTCACCACCCACGACAACGTCGACGGGTGGTATCGCGAAAGTCCCTTCAACGAGCGCCTGGTACCGATACTGGATCGTCAGGGACACGATGGTGCGGCCACCGCCCATCTGCATGTTCGTGGACGAGCCGGAACCGAGATACTGAGCAAATCCAGTGAGCGTCGGGATCACAGGATCATTGTCGATGCGTTGAGCTCCGGTCACTTCGACATTGAGCACGAACGATTGGCCGAGACCGACCGTGGTGCCGGGAGACAAGAACGCGCGCGCGCTGATTTCTTGTGCGGACACACCTGGGGCCAGCGCACTCGTCAGAAGGGCGAGAACGAGCCCCCGAGTGGCGAAACGCAGGACAGCAGAGGCTACCACGGCTTCCTGGGTTTCCTGCCACGAGCGTTCGCACGCTTCCGGTTCACTTCGTCCGCGTCTTCTTCGATGGCATCCAGGAGGCGTTCGGCTTCTTCCTCGGTCATCTCACCCGGCTGCACCTGAGCCTCACCTTCCTGCGGCTCCGGCGGCTGTTCTCCCACATTCTCATCTTCACCCTGCTCAGGGGGCTGCTCTTCTTCGTCCTCACCCTCATCCCCCTGCTGCTGATCCTGCTCACCCTCGTCTTCGTCTTCCCCGTCCTGAGGCTGCTGCTCGTCCTCAGGATCTTGCTCACCGTCTTGGTTCTGCTGCTCGCCGTCCTCAGGCTGTTCCTCGTCTCCCTCATCCTCATCGGACTCACCGTCGTCCTGCTGCTCCTGGTCCTCTTCTTCGGTTTCCAGCTGCTGGAGCGTGGCCTCGAGATTGTGCTTTGAATCAGGATCTGAGGGATTCAGGCGAAGCGCTTGTTTGTAAGCATCGAGCGCCTGCTCGAACTGCTGTCCGCGGTACATGGCGTTTCCAAGGTTGTACCACGCGGCGCTCGCGAAGTCGGGATCTCCCGTCGCGATGGCCTGTTGATACGACTCCATCGCCTTCTCGTAGTCCTGCTGTTGATACAGCGCATTGCCGTCATTGAAGCGGACGAGGCCAGACGCGGGATCTTCGGCCAACGCTTCCAGATACCGCTGATGCGCTTCCTCGAACCGGCCCTCTTCGTACAGACGATTTCCTTCCTGAACCTGGGCGCGCCCGGTTTGAGCCGTCACCGCCGACGGAGCCGCCAGGGCGAATGCCACTGATGCGGTCAGAGCCAAGATGTTCATGAACGTTCTCATTCGAATCTCCCCGCCCATTCGTGCACGCTCCGCTTACGCTCGGACACCAGACCTTCCACCAACAACATCAGGACAGACAAGGCAAGGAAGATCTGGTACTGCTCTTCGAAGACTGTGATCTGTTGTTCATCGAGTTCCTCACCCGTCTCGCCCGCGATCTCAGCGAATAGTGCATCGAGTCCTCCGCCCCCGTCCGCAGCACGCACATAGCGACCTTCCCACAGATTCGTGACGTCGACCACCGCTTCCTCTGCCAGGCGCGTCGTTACCACATTGCCGTCTTCGTCTCTCAAGAAGCCGTCACGCCTGCCGTTCTCATCGAACTGCGGGATCGGCCCTCCTTCCAGCGTACCGATGCCCACAACGTGCACCGGAACCGCCCCGCTCTCTAGGAGCTCGAGCGACTCCATATCGATCCCTTCATGGTGCTCGAAGTCCGTGATAAGAACGATCGACCGCGCGCTCCGCTCACTCCGGGCCAGTGCATCGAGTGATACCCGCAGGGCAGCGCCAAGATCGGTTCCCTGCACCGGCATCATATCCGGGTGCATCGCGTCCAAGAACATCGCCGCCGCACCATAGTCGATCGTGAGCGGAGCCTGCACGAACGCATCCGCTGCAAACGCGACCAAGCCAATGCGGTCTCCATCCAGCTGAGACATCAGGCGGCGCACTGCCAATTTGGCGACTTCGAGCCTGTTCGGTGCCATATCCTCGGCGAGCATGGACTCTGAAAGGTCGAGCGCCACGATGATGTCCTGCCCCACGCTGCTCACGGTCTCGACCCGCGTCCCGAACTGTGGACGGGCCAGCGCGACGGCCGCCAACGCGACAGCTGTCACCACCAGACTCGATTTCACACGCCGGGCCGTCAGGTTCACCGAACCCGTGAGGCGCCGGACCAGGTCGGAGTCACCGAACGCGTCGAGTGCTCGCCGACGGCTCCGCGCAGCCATCATCAACAAGGTGATGACGACCGGAACGAGCAGAAGGCCAAAGAGCCATTCGACAGAGCCAAACCGGAACATCAGGCGGACCTCCGGGCGGTCATGGCAGCCTCCGCAGCACTGTAGAGGACAACCCGAGTTCGAGGCCCAGCATCAAGAACCCGAACATGAGCACGAGGCCGAAACGCTCCTCGTACTGCGTGTAGTTCTGAACCTCGATCTCGGTAGTCTCCAACTCGTCGATCTGCGCCCAGATCTGAGCCAAGCTCTCCGTGTCCGTGGCTCGGAAGTACTGCCCACCGGTCAGTTCCGCGATTTCCTGCAAAGACACCTCATCGATGTCTACCTGTACGTTCGCGTACGACGTTCCTCGCAGCGGATCGACTACGGGCATGCGCGCGGTGCCTTGGGATCCGGCCCCAATCGTATAAACCCTCACGCCCAAGGCCTGCGCCATTTGTGCGGCAGTGACCGGCCCGATCTCGCCTCGGTTGCTGCGGCCGTCGGTGAGCAGAATGACCACCTTCGAGGTGGCACTCGAAGCCTGCAAGCGCTTCACCGCCGTCGCGAGGCCCATGCCGACCGCCGTCCCGTCCTCGATCATCCCGATCTCCAGTTCACCCAGGAGTTCGGTCACCACGCCGTAATCCAGAGTAAGCGGCGCCTGAGTGAACGCCTTCCCGGCAAAGGCGATCAGGCCAATACGGTCGTTGCCCCGACCCTGAACGAACTCCGCCGCGACACTCTTAGCAGCGGACAGGCGGTTCGGCTCGAGGTCCTCGGCAAGCATCGAACTCGATACGTCCAATGCCAGCAGGATGTCGATACCCTGCGTGCGGACGTCTTCCGACGTCATCCCAGTTTGCGGTCGCGCGAGCGCGACGATCAACGCGGTCAACGCCACTGCGCGGAGGATTCCAGGCACGCGATGCGCCCAGCCGGATGTGATTCCCGCGGCTTCGCGTGCTGCCGAGACCGAAGAAAACCGAATCGCTCCGGTTCTTCTGCCCTCAGCTCTGTGACGGATCCAGGCGATGACAGGCAACGTGAGGAGCAAGAGCAGCACGAGTGGGTCGTTGAAACGGAACATCAGGGCGCCTCCCTTTCTGGGAGGGGCACCGTCTCAGTCTCCGACCCAACATCAGGAGCAACCGCTGGCTCGGGTTCCGATTCCACCTCAGGCGTCGCCTCAGTTGGCAGCTCACCCTCCGTTGCGGCGTCCGGCTCCGGCTCTGGTTCTGGTTCTGGCTCCGGCTCCGGCTCTGGTTCTGGCTCCGGCTCCGGCGCGCTCCAATCCTTCGTCGCCTCAACGATCGACCGGCCCAAGACCAAGACCTTGCCAGAGTCGTCACCGCTCGGCCGCACCTTGGCGAACTTCACCATGTCGCACTGGTCCAAGAAGCCCCGGAAGTCCCCGCGGGTCGATTCGCCCACACCGACCCCTTCGAGACCCGAAAGCACCTCCCACGTCGTCATCTCCAGCGCGTGCACCTGGAAGTGTCCCTCCACGTACCGTCTCAGGATGTCAGACACCTCAATGTGGTACTCCTTGACCTGACCCCGTTCGAGCATCGGCGACGCTTCGAGCACCGCGAAAGCCTCTAGGGCCACCTCATGCGCAGGGCGTGGCGGCGGCCCGATATCTATATGACCGCCGTCATCGCCTCTCGCTTTCCTACGTCGGAACCACCAGGTGGAGACCACAACCACCAGGATGATGAACAGCAACCAGAAACCGACCTGAATGACACCCACAGAAATCCAGAGAGGGCCCCGGATGTCGCGAATGTCACCGGTCTCATCCCGGCCCACTGTGACCACTTCAATACCGAACCGATCGGTCCTGAGTGTCTCTACGGTCCCGTCTTCACTACGAACCTCGACGTCGAAACTCGGGATCTCCAACTCGCCCAGTTCGAAGGCGGTCATGGTGAGCTGCAACGTCGAGTACAACCCACCCTCGCCAGAAGTCGGGGGGAACGCCGCCGCATCCAGGATCTCCATGGGAGACAGGCTGACCGAGTCAGGCCACTCCAAAGAAGACCCTGCCGGATGAGAGACCCGAACCTCCATCGTCATCCGGTCGCCCACAGTCAGGAGCGTGGTGTCGATAGAGGTCATCAGCCTGCTCTGCGCCGCTGCGGGCGTGGCAATGCCAATCCCTGCCGTGACCCACAGGGCGACCCACGCTAGGCGTCGCACGGCGACGAGACGACGCATCATTGCCTGGACGCCCGTTCACGGAAGAAGCGCATGAGCGGCTTCACATAAGGCTGCCCGGTCTCGATGTCGATGACATCGACCTTACTCTTCCGCAGCATCTTGTTCGTGCGCAGCTGAGCTGCAGCCGCGAGATCTCTGAAACGAGAGCGGAAGCCCTTCCCAGATGTGTTCACAACGACGCGCTCGCCCGTCTCGGGATCCTCAAGCTCGACGAAACCGAGTTCCGGCAGGTCTCGCTCGCGTTGATCCCCCAGCCGCACCGCGATGAGGTCGTGCCGGCGGCCCGCCACGGCGAGTGCCTTCTCGAAGCCCTCGTCTTGGAAGTCCGAGACCAGGAAACTCACGGCCTTCTTCCGTTGCACGTGCGTAAGGTATTCCAAGGCTCCCGCGATGTCCGTGCCTTTCCCCTGCGGCTCGTGGTACAGCAGCTCACGCAGGACGCGAAGCACATGTCGTCGCCCCTTTCTTGGGGGCACGAACTTCTCGACCTGATCTGAGAAGATGATGAGGCCGACCTTGTCGTTGTTCTTGATCGCGCTGAACGCGAGGAGCGCGCAGATCTCGACTGCGACCTCGCTCTTCAAACGTTCCCGCGTCCCGAAGTCTCCGGAGCCGCTGACGTCGAAGAGTAGCATTACGGTGAGTTCGCGCTCTTCTTCGAAGATCTTCACGAACGGCGAGCCACTGCGCGCGGTGACGTTCCAATCGATAGACCGGATGTCGTCCCCGTACTGATACTCGCGCACCTCGGCGAAGCTCATACCACGGCCTTTGAAGACCGAGTGGTATTCACCGGAGAAGACCTCGTTCACCAGACCCCGTGTGGAGATCTCGATGCGTCGGACCTTCTTAAGGATCTCGCGCGGGATCATAGAAGCAGCAGCCTCAGAAAGGCCTAGGGTACTTCGACGCTGTCGAGAATCCGCTGTACCACATCTTCAGGTGTGACTTCTTCAGCCTCAGCCTCGTACGTAACGAGGACACGATGGCGAAGCACGTCCATTCCCATGGCACGTACATCGTCCGGGGTCACGAAGCCGCGGCGCTGCAGGAACGCATGTGCCCGCGCCGTCTTGGCCAGACAGATCGTCGCTCGGGGTGACGCCCCGTAGGAGATGAGGTCCGTCAGATCATCCAATCCATACGCCGCCGGATCACGCGTCGCGAGAACGAGATCGACAATGTACCGCTCGACTTGCTGATCCATATAGATCATCTCGACCGCCTTACGCGCCTTGATGATCTCCGCCGGCGTAACGACTGGATTCACCTCCGCAGTCACGCCTGACGACATACGGCGCATGATCTGCAGCTCTTCGTCCCCCGTCGGATACTCCACCGACAACTTCAGCATAAACCGGTCGACCTGGGCTTCCGGCAACGGATACGTGCCTTCCTGTTCGATCGGGTTCTGCGTCGCGAGCACGAGGAACGGGTCGTCCAGGGGATAACTCTTTTCCCCAATGGTGACCTGGTGCTCCTGCATCGCCTCGAGGAGCGCAGCCTGAACTTTCGCTGGCGACCGGTTGATCTCGTCCGCCAAAATGATGTTGGCGAAGATCGGACCCTTCTTGGTTTTAAACTCTTGGTCCTTCGGGTCGTAGATCAGGGTTCCCGTCAGATCCGCCGGCAAAAGATCCGGCGTGAACTGTAGCCGACGGAACTCGGTGTCGATGGCCTGAGCCAGCGTTTTCACCGTGAGCGTCTTGGCCAGGCCGGGCACGCCTTCCATCAGAACATGCCCGTCGGCGAGCAGTCCAATGAGCAAACGCTCGACCATCGTCTTCTGTCCAACGATGACGCGGCCGACCTCGGTGAGCAGGCGCTCCACGAAGGCACTTTCCTGCTGGATCTTCGCTTGAATGACCTCGATATCGAGGCTTGGTGTATCGGTCATAGGGCAGTGGTTCGGGTTGGGACCCGAGACGTTGAATTACATCAGTAGTTTCATAAACGGTATGGTAATGGATGCACACGGCCCGGGAAGGGTTGGCTGGCCGTTTTTGTGTAGATTCTTCGCTCTATGATTTCCGTATCTAACCTCTCCAAACAGTTCGGTGACCGCACTCTCTTCGAGGGCGCGTCGTTTCAGCTCAATTCTGGGCAGCGCTACGGCCTCGTAGGCGCCAACGGATGCGGCAAGACGACACTCCTCAACGTGATGAGCGGGCACATGGAATCGACCGAGGGATCTGTCTCGATCCCCAAACGGTTACGCCTTGGCGTGCTGCGTCAGGACCAGTTCCTCTACGAAGAGCAAGAGGTCCTGAATGTGGCGCTCATGGGCAACCCAGATCTCTGGGACGCCATGGCGGAGAAAGAGAAGATCCTTGCGGCCGCCGAGGGTGGTGAGGCCGAATTCGACGCAGACCGCTTCGGCGAGCTCGAAGAGATCGTGCAGCTCTACGACGGATACACGGCGGAGGCCCGCGCCGCGACAATCTTAGAAGGGCTCGGACTCCCTGCAGAGGTACACAGAAGACCTCTGTCGACCCTCTCCGGCGGGTTCCGCCTTCGCGTCCTGCTCGCCCAGGTCCTCGCGAGTGCTCCTGACGTTCTCCTCCTCGATGAGCCCACCAACCACCTCGACATCCTGTCGATCCGTTGGCTGGAGAAGTTCCTGCGTGAATTCGCCGGGCCAGTCGTCGTGATCTCCCACGATCATCGGTTCTTGGATCAGGTCGTGACGGACATCCTGGACGTGGACTACCAGACGGTCATGCTCTACAAGGGCAACTACTCGTTCTTCATCAATGCCAAGCAGGAAGACCGCGATCGTCGTGAGAAGGAAATCAGTTCACGCGAAAAAGAGATCGCGCATCATCAGAAGTTCGTCGATCGTTTCAAAGCCAAGGCCAGCAAAGCACGTCAAGCTGGGAGTAAGCTCAAGCTGATCGAAAAGAAGTCTGCCGACCTCACGGCACTTCCAGGCAGCTCGCGCCGATATCCCAAGTTCCGGTTCGAACCACGCCGGCCGAGCGGCAAGGAGGTCCTGACCATCTCCGGCATCACAAAGGCCTTCGGTGAGAACCAGGTACTGCACGGAGTGGACCTCGAGGTCCGCCGCGGTGATCGCCTCGCCATCATGGGCCCGAACGGGATTGGGAAGTCGACGCTCCTGAAGATCGTCATGGACGACCTCGAAGCGGACGAAGGTGAAGTGAAGTGGGGGTACGAGACCCATCGCGGTTACTTCGCCCAGGATCACAAAGAGGACTTCGACGACGCTTCGCGAACCGCTGAAGAATGGCTGTGGGACTTCTGCGCCAGCCGTGACCGCGGGTATGTGCGCGGCCAGATGGGCATGATGCTCTTTTCCGGAGACGAGGGCGAGAAACGACTCGAGGCGCTGTCAGGTGGAGAAGCAGCGAGGCTGATCTTCAGCCGACTGGCCATCGAAAGGCCGAATGTCCTGATTCTGGATGAGCCCACCAACCACCTTGACCTCGAGTCCATCGAGGCGCTGGTACACGGCCTGAAGAATTTCGACGGTACGCTGATCCTGGTGTCTCACGACCGTTGGTTCGTCAGTCAGCTCGCGACGCGGGTTGTCGAAATCAAGCCGGACGAGGTCAGGGACTACCTGGGCACCTACGAGGAGTACGTGCACTTCTGCGGAGACGACCACCTCGACTCCGACAGCGTAGTCATGAAGGCAAAAGCAGAGCGAAAGGACTCCAAGAAGAGCGGAAAAGACTCGTGGAAGGAGAACAAGAAGGCGAGATCGGTCGCGCCGGAGGTCCTTCTGAACCGGCTCACCCGCCAGCGTGACGACCTCACTCGGAAGATCGAAACCGCCGAAGCCCGGATCTCCGAGATCGACCAAGCCTTTTGTGAGCCCGGGTTCTTCGAGGACACGTCTGCAGACGAAGTGGCCGACCTCGACAACGAGCGCGCGAAGCTGAAGGGGAAGGTCGAGGACGTGATGTCCCAATGGGAAGGAGTCGAGCGCGAGATCGAGCGAGTGCCAAACTCGTGACCGAGCGACGCTACCCGCTGGAACCATCCCAGCAAGAAATGCAGGAGATGCTGGCCGAAGCTTCTCGTCTCGTGGTCGACCACATCTCGACGCTGTCTGAGCAACCTGCGGCCTACGCAACCGACGGACGCAGTGAGGCCCGAGCGCTCGCAGAACCTCTTCCGGAAGGGGCGACCGACTTCGATAGCCTCATGAAGGTGATCTTCGAAGACGCTCTTCCAACCTCGTTTAACACTGCCGGTCCGGGGTATCTGGCCTACATCCCCGGTGGAGGGCTCTTCCCTTCCGCCGTCGCCGACCTCGTGGCCAACGCCATCAATCGATACGTCGGTGTGTGGGTGGCGGCTCCTGCCCTCGTGCAACTCGAACTCAACGTCGTGCGCTGGTTCTGCACGATTGTGGGGTACGGACCCGGGAGCGGCGGCATCCTCACCAGCGGTGGATCGCTCGCGAACCTCACCGCGATCGTCACGGCACGCCGAGAGCGACTTCCAGAGGAATTCCGGTCCGGTACGATGTACACCTCGGACCAGACGCATCACTCGGTTCGAAAGGCCGCTGTGCTCGCTGGATTCCCCGAAGGCAACCTTCGAGAGATCCCAACCAACGCAGTATTCGAGATGCGTGTGGATGCACTCGAGGCACAGATCGCGGCCGACCGCGAAGCGGGACTCGAGCCCTTCTTAATAGTGGCCAGCGCAGGCACCACGAACACAGGGGCCGTGGACCCACTCTCCGAGATCGCGGACCTCGCAGAGCGCGAGAAACTCTGGCTCCACGTGGACGGGGCGTACGGAGCTCCGTTCATGCTTACGGAGCGAGGGAGAACGCTCATGGATGGTCTCTCCCGGGCCAACTCGGTCACTCTCGACCCGCACAAAGGCCTCTTCCTGCCCTATGGAACCGGAGCCCTGATCGTCCGGGACGAGCACACGCTGCGCAGAGCCCACGCAACGTTCGCTGACTACATGCCCGTCATGCAGCACGACGCGGACTTCGTGGACTTCTGCGACATCTCCCCCGAGCTCTCACGCGACTTTCGGGGTCTTCGCGCCTGGCTCCCCATCAAGCTGTTCGGCATCGATGCTTTCCGCGACGCGCTCGACGAAAAGATGGACCTCGCGCGCTGGGCTGCAGAGGAACTCCGCGGAATCCCAGACATGGAGATCGTCGCGGAGGCGCGCTTGTCGCTGACGGCGTTCAGGTTGGCACCGGCGGGGATGGGCGAAGAAGAACTCGGCGCACTCAACCAAGACCTCCTCGCGCGCGTCAACGCGAAGCAGAACGTCTACCTCACTGCCACCACCGTCGACGGGCGCTTCTTGCTCCGCATCTGTGTGCTGTCGTTTCGCACTCATATGGACCGGATGGAGCAGTGTTTGGCGGATATCCGCGAAGCCACCGCAGAGATGTCAGCGCCCTCCTGACACCCTCCCGTAGTCCGACAAGCTCCCTTCGTTTTCCATAGCCGGAGCACTCCCGATCTCATCGAGGGGACCCACCAAGACCGTCGTCATCCGTTCAGGGTGGAGGTAGCGCCGAGCCGCTTCCAACACGTCGGCCGCGGTCACGGACCTTATGCGGTCCTGATACGACGCGGACGCCTCGTGGCTCCCGTCGCGCACCCACTCCTGAGCAAGCGTCCGAGCTGCAGCCCAGCCATCTCGGTAGCCAGCGGCGAAGACCCCGTCCGCGAGTGCTCCCTTCGCGACAAAGAGTTCTTCCTCCGTGACTGGTTCGGCCCTGATGCGATCGATTTCCTCGAGCGTGAGGTGCAGAAGCAACCTGACCACCTCCGGCCGTCCGTACGTTTGGAACTGATACGTCCCGGGCCCGTCTCGATTCATCTCTAAAAAGCCGGAGTCGTCGTTCGTGAGGCCGCGACGATCACGCGTAGCCCGGAAGAGACGTGTATCGAAATGCCCTCCACCCAAGATGTAGTTCATCACCTGAAGCGCCGCCTCGTCCTCCTCCGGCACCACAGGTAGTTCGTGTCCAATCACGAGCCAACCCTGCAGCTTTTCAGCTGGGTACGTGTGTACGGACCGCTCGGTCGGGGCATCCGTCACCGCAGAGCGACTTCGCTCGTGCCTTGAACCCGATGCCATGCCGGCGAGCCCTTCCGCCAATGCCGCTTCGACACTCGCCATGGTGAGCGGGCCCGCCACTGCGAGGGCGACGTTTTCCGCCACGAGGAAGCGCGATCGATATGCGTCCACGTCCCGGAGCGACAGCTGGCCATAATCCGCTGGCGTAGGTTCGCTGCCGTACGCCCCACCACCCAACACGCCCCGCCGGTGCATGCTGGCCGCTCCCGCGAGCGATCCATCGTAGATCAGCTCTCCTTCTGGCTGTGCACGGGACTGAAGCGCATCGATGTCCGCCTGGCTAAGCGCGGGGCCCCGAAGGAGCATGCCAGAGAGAAGCGCCAACGCACCCCAGGCGTCCTCCTCGGGAACGTCCAGCGTGATCTCGATCTGCTCGGGCCCGAGGGCTACCGAGTAGTCGGCAGTCATCCTACGGAGCGACTCGTGAAAAGCCCCGGGAGCGAGCCCGGCCGGACCGTTCGCGCGCAGTCCGTGCGCGAGCACCTCTGCCGCACCATCTGGCCCATCGACGTAACCCGCACCAATGAAGGCGGTGAGCGTCACGAGAGGGACCGCGGCATCTGCCACGACGTAGGCGACGAGGCCGTTGGTGAGTTCGACCCTGTAATCAGGGGGATCCGGGCGCGTGGACTCAGGTGTGGGCAGCCCCATCTCTCTGGGGTGCGGCGTGACCTGCGCGGACAGGTCTGCGGTCGAACCGGATAACGTGAACGCCCCAACCGCGATCGGAAGCGCAACGGCGAGCAACACGGACGGCCTCACTTCGTTCACGCGCCTCATCGATCGTCCTCCTGAGAGATGGGCCTGGACGTCTTCGGCCTCACGAAGCCCCACGAGCGGTTGTTGGGTATGAAGTACTCTGCCGCGAGTCGATTCAGGTCCTCTGCGGTCGTCGTCTCACGAGCCTCCATATAGGGGACGAGCGTCTCCCACTGATCCATCGTTTGGAAATGCCCGATCTCGAACGCCAACTGATCTGGATCCCGCATCGTCCGATGCCAAGCCGTGCGCAGACGCTTCTTCGCAAGCCACAGATCGTCGTCGGTCATCTCCGCTGATCCGAACGAGCCGAGCGTGGTCTCGATAAGCGACTGTGCCACCCGGAGATTCTCCTCGCCGGTCACGACTTCGACGTTGATCGACCCCGGGACACCGAAGCGTGATGTGTGCACGACGCGCGTGTTCACACTCACAGAGGCGGTGATGCCAGCCTCTTCGAGCGCACGTTCGAGTTGAATGGTCAGCACTTCACCCACCACGTCGAAGTGCGGACGATCCGGATGCCCCACGCCGGGAATCATGTGGCGCACCTCGACGCGCGGCGGCAGGTCGTCGCTCCGGTACGTCAGCGATCGCTCGGACGCCGGCGGCGGCTCCACAGCCCGCGCCCGGGTCGGCTCCGGCACACGTTCCATCCACCCGAAGTAACGATCCACCTGCGGGATCATCTCTTCCAACGTCACGCCGCCAATGAACACCAGCGTCGTGTTGTTCGGCTGGAAGTAACGGTCGTAGAGGTCCTTCTGATACCAACGTGAATACTCGCCGAAGTCCGTCATGTAGCCTTCCGGCCAAAAGACCGGATGGACCAGGCCCGTGAGGCCCGCCATCTGTTCGTAGTAGGGCGTGGCAGGCCCATTCAGGTCGCCCAAACGCTGCTCGACCAAGATCATCCTCTCTTCATCAAACTCACGGAATACGGTGTTCCTCATGCGGTCGGCTTCGACGCGCAAGAAAAGGCCGACTCGCTCCGCCGGGAGATTGATGTCGAACTTCATGTACTCTTGCTCGGTGGTCGCGGTCAGCCCGGTCCCGCCAAACGCCTGGTACCATCGCATGGTGACGCCATTGTCTCGGTACTGTGCGATCTCTGCATCGATGCGTGCGATCTCGGCTTGAAGTGAGTCGATGCGGGGCGTGCTCTCTGAGTGTTTGTAGTCACCCCACACACCGCGCTCTCGGATGTCGTTGCGGGCCGCGTTGAGTGCTTCTTCGAGCTCGAGTTCTGTGGCAAACAGCGCTTCGATGAGAGGCTCTTCCGCTTCCCAGTTCGTCGTCCCCATGGTCTGGGTGCCCTTGAACATCAGATGCTCGAGGTAGTGAGCGGCACCCAACTCACCCGGTTCCTCGACGATCGCCCCGAAATCCGTGAAGATCTTCGCCGCGACCCGTGGATCGTCCGCCCGGTGCATGACCAGAAGACGGAGCCCATTTTCGAAGACGTGCTCCTCAATGGGCAACGTGTAGTCGAAGTCCTGAGCGGAGAGAGGCGAGACGACGCCCAGTAGGGCTACGAGTGTAAGTATTTGGCGCATGGTCGAACTCCACGAGATTGACGATGATGCCAAGGTCCGCCGGTGCGCACGGAGCGGCAAGACTGACGCGACTCAGGGAGAGACCCGATGGAGCCATATAAACCGATCGACTGCTCGCTGCACGATCATTACGAAGCCGCAGCCGTTAGACGGCAACGGATGTCGCTCACGGCAAGGTATCCCGACAGCCTCGGAGAGCGCACCGGCATAATCACTGATATCGTCGTGTCCGATGGTGCCGAATACCTCGTGCTCGACAACGGGCCGAGGATCCGACTCGACCACATCGAATCCTTCGCCGTGAGCCAGTCATGACAGAACGAATCCTTATCGCGAGTTATGTCGAGCCAGATCTCGTGGAGCGTGTGCAGCGGACTGTGCCAGAGATCGAGGTCATCTACCGGCCGGACCTCCTCAGGCCTCCACGGTATCCCGCCGACCACAAGGGAGCAGATCGCGACCGAACGCCCGAGCAGGAAGCCGAATGGCGTGGGCTCCTCGGGGAAGCCACCATCCTGTACGACTTTGACCACACTCACCTCGACGACCTGCCTGACTTGGCGCCGAACGTCCATTGGGTCCAGGCCACCAGTGCGGGTATCGGACAGCTAGTGGGGCGTCAGGCATATGCAGATCGTATGCCGGACACTGTGTTTACCACCGCCAGGGGCGTGCACGCCATTCCATTGGCAGAATTCGCGGCGATGTCCATGCTTATGCACTCCCGCCGAGCCGGTCATTTCCAGGCGCTTCAGTCGAACAAGGAATGGGAGCGTTATGCGGCCACGGATCTCGTTGGACGCACGGCGGTGGTTGTCGGCCTAGGGGCGGTGGGGAGCGAGGTCGCCCGTGTCGCTCAGGCACTCCGCCTTCGCGTCGTGGGCGTCCGTCGGAACACAACCGGGGCCGACACACTTCCGGTCGACGAACTCGTGGGCCCAAGTCACTTGATGACGCACCTCCCAGATGCAGACTTCCTCATCTTGGTCGCTCCGCATACCCCCGAGACTGAAGGCATGATCGGGGCCAAACAGCTCGCGGCACTGCCACGGGGGGCCGCCCTCATCAACATCGGGAGGGGAGCTTTAGTCGACGAGCCAGCTCTGATCGCATCGCTGGAGTCGGGCCATGTGGCCGCCGCCTACCTCGATGTCTTCGCAGAGGAGCCACTCCCAATGAACAGTCCACTTTGGGAGATGCCCAACGTCTTGATCACTCCCCATTCAGCGAGCACGAGCGATCGCGAAAACGGCAGGATCATCGACATTTTCTGCGAGAACCTGCGGCGTTACCTGGCCGGCGAGCCGCAGCTGAACGTGCTCGACACTGTGCTGCTTTACTGACGGAACCGGCTGCCACCAGCTAGCCGGCGAGCACGCCCCTGAGTACGGATGCCACGACGAGCCCCAGATAGTTTCCGGCCGCGTATCCTAGAAGCCCGGCAGCGACCCCGGGCAGTAGCCGGTCCGTGTAGCCTCGAGCAGTGGCGAGCGCCATCGCGGACGCAGGTCCACCGACGGCCGCCTGGGACGCCACCGCCAGTGTCTTCAGGTCGAGCCCGACCAGACGCCCCACTCCGAAAATGACGAGGCCATGGATGCCTACGGTGATCAACGCGTAGTACACGATGGGCGGCCCTACCTCGATGATATTCGCGATCACCGACCGTGCTCCATTGCTCGCAAGAAATAGGAGGACGATGTAGTTGCCGATCACACCGGCACCCTTGAGGCGCTTGATATGCGGCACCTGAGCAAGGAGGAGTGCGATCGTCGTGAGCCAGAGCACGCTGGGAATGGGGGCGAGGAGGTCACCGAGCATGCCGGAGACCCATAACGTCCCAAGCACGACCGACACCATGAGCGCGATACCCTGCAACTCCAGCGCCCCGATGCTGGAGTAGAGCATCTGGTGGAGGTTGGGAGGCTCGTCGGGATCCGGAACCACGCGGTCTGCGGGAGAGGATTCCCGCGTAGCTTGGCGGACCCGCGCGGAAAACAAGATTGGCACGGCCAAACAGGCAGCCATCCAAACGGCGGTGACGATCACGTCGGCGGCGATGCCCGCAGCGAACAGATCGCCGCTCGTCTCGAGAGCGGCACCAACAGCCGCAAAGTTCACACCCCCGCCGGTATAGGTAGCCGCGTACTGGCCGGCGAGCTTCCACGTCTCAGGCCCAATCGAGTCGGCTAGGAGCAGAGCGGCCACGGTCGCCCCGATCGCCGAGCCGAGGGCCCCGATGCCAAAGGCCGCCAGCATGCGGGGACCGGCTTGGATGACGCTGCGCACATCGACGGTGAGGAGAATGAGCACGATCCCGGCGCTGACTCCTGCTCCGCCCAAGAAGACGTAGGCATACGACTCACCAGGGATGATCCCGATGTTCGACAGGAGCATCCCGCCGAGAATCCCAACCAACGCTGAGCCTAGGGCCTGGAAGGTCTTGTAGCGTGACTCGAGCGTCACCGCGACGGCCACAATAGCCGCGAGGACAAAGAAGACGGCGGTAGGATCGCGAATCATGACCGACCCTCACCGACTCCCTTCAGGTGGCCTATCGCCCCCTCCGGTCCACCCCGGCCCTCTCACAACACGACCGGGCGTAGCACCCGTGTGCTCACCATCGCTCAGTACGTGCCCACCATTGACGAACACGTGGATCACCCCCGTCGAATACTGGTGCGGTTCCTCGAACGTCGCGTGGTCAGTGATCGTCTCGGGGTCAAAGACGACGACGTCGGCGTAGTAGCCCTCGGCGAGCAGGCCGCGGTCCGTGATGCCGAGGTTGGTCGTTGAAAAAGACGTGAGGCGGCGTACCGCTTCTTCCAGGGGGATGACCCCTTCCTCACGAACATACTTGCCCAGCAGCCGAGCGAAGTTGCCGTAGGCCCGCGGGTGTGTGCTCGCATCCGTGAACGGAGGCTCAGGCGCCATCGAGCCCGCATCCGAATCGAATGCAACCCACGGCAAAGCGATCTGCCGCTTCACGTTTTCTTCGGACATCAAGAAGTAGACGACTTGGACCCGGCTACCGTCCTCGACAACGAGATCCATGGCGGCATTCTGGGCCGACACACCCCGCTCGGCGGCAACGTCCGCCAGAGTCCGCCCCATATAGCCGCGCAGATCGGGGTTCCTGAAGCCGACGAGGAGCGTGCCTTCAGGCGTGGCACCCTGCATGAGGTTCTCCCAATCATCCTGCTGCGCCACCATCTCACTCATGACTCGCCCACGAACCGCTGGGTCCTGCAGGCGCTCCGCCCACGCCTCGTAGCCGCCCTCCTGGACCCACGGCGGCATCGCTGCGTCCAGGCCCGTCGAGCCCGCAGTGTAGGTATACATGTCGGCGGTGATCCGCAGGCCTTCAGCCCTCGCCGCTTCGACCATGTCGATCACATCGTCGAGTTTGTCCCAATTCCCCTCACCGCCCTGCTTCAGGTGATAGATCTCAGCCGGGAGGCCAGCTTCGCGGGATATCGTGATCAACTCTTCGATCGCTTCGAGAATGCGGTTCCCCTCGGAACGCATATGCGAGATGTACATGCCGCCGTATTCACCCGCGACTTCGGAGAGCGCTACCAACTCGTCCGTCTCCGCATAGAACGCGGGAGCATAGATGAGCGATGAGCCGATGCCGACGGCACCTTCCTGCATGGCGGCATGAGTGAGCGCACGCATCGCGTCCAACTCCTCCGCATCAGGTGGACGGTTTGCGTACCCGAGCTCGTGAATCCTGGCGGTGGTCGCACCTAGGAACGAGGCCACATTCGTCGAGACACCCTTGGTTTCAAGGAACTCCATGTACTCACCCAGCGACGTCCACGGCACTTCGAAGCTCCCACCGAGGAGCGCGGCGGCCGCATCCTCACCACCCACGAAGTCCTTGAAGCCGTCCAAGAACTCGGCCTTCATGGCGTCGTTCATGGGCCCCATCGAATTGCCTTCGCCGAAGACTTCCAGCGTCACACCCTGCCGGATGTCCCCCTGAGACATCCCGTCGACGATGAGAGTCTCGGTGGCCCACGAGAGCATGTTCACGAAGCCAGGTGAGACTGCCATTCCCGATGCATCGACGACGTTGGCCGCAGTGGCACCCGACAGATCGCCCACCGCGACGACCCGATCGCCGTCAATCGCAACGTCACCCACGAAGGGGGCGGAGCCGGAGCCGTCGTACACCGTGCCGCCCGTGATGAGCACGTCGTAGGAGGTCGTGTCGTCGCAGGCGGAGAAAACTACAAGCGCTAAGACAGAAGCAAGGGCCGGTCTGAACATGCGATGTCTCAATCTGGAGGTCTCGGGCGCACTACGCCCGCGGGACGTACGGCGGGGAAGGTACGCGCTTGCCAACGCAGCAAGCGAGGGTGATGCACTCGAGGCGCGGTGCACCTTAGGCCGTCGTCATCTCCAACGTCACAGCCATCCGGGCCATATCTGCTTCCGCATGCCGCGCAGCCAACTCCAGCTCTTCATCCGAGAAACACACGGCCTCGCTCATCCAGCACATCGCATCGGCCAGGGCAATCATTCGCCCGAGCACGACTCGGTCGCGCTGGGGGAGATCTTCAACCCCCCGGTCGAGCAGACTCGCGAGTGTACTGGTGCTCGGCGTGAACTGGTGACCACTAAGCATCTCGCCCAGGCTCTGCCCCTTGGCGCGGCGCAGATCGTCACATGCGCCTTGGTCGAAGAGGACATCGTTCGGCCCTTCGAAGATCCGGAACGGGTGCGCATCCGTCAAAGCGCTTAAGCCCATCGTTGTCCGACGGAACCCGTGCGCGCCCTGGATCATAGAGAGGTGGTCCGACGCATCGACCATGAGGCCGGTCGCCAAAGCCTTGATGGTCCGCGAACAACCGCGCGACTCAGGCACAGGCTGGTGAAGCGTGCCTACTGAGTTGGCGGCGTAGGAGAGCATAGCCCGAGCCATAAGCTCCGTGAACTGAATGCGCTCCAGCCTGTACGCGACCTGATCCAGGCGGGCCAAAGGCTCACCGAAAGCCGTCCTAGACTCGGCATAGTTGCGAGCCTCGGTCAGCACACGCCGGGCGAATCCGTGCGCCACGCCTCCAGAGATCAGTCGGCTCCGCTGCAGGATTCCGGCAACAACCGACGAATATGCAGCCCCCTTCCCGATCCTGGCGTCGTTGGGCAGTTCAATGTCGACCTGGGTCCGGCCGTACGGAATCGGGCAGAGCCCGCACGCCTCGTAGTACTCGGAGACTTTGAAGCCCGGATCGTCCGCGGATGCGACATGGAAGGCAAACCGGTCCCGCCGGCCAGCCTCCTCGTCCCTCGCGAAGACCATCCAATAGTCTGCGTGACCCGTAAGTCCGGACCAATGCTTCTCACCACGGATGCGAGTGCTCGTAGCCCCTCGCTTCGCGGTAGTCTTTGCTGCGAAGAGGTCCGTCCCACAGTGCGGCTCGGTCATCATCATTCCACCGAGCACCACATCCGAGCCGGAAAAACGGCTCATCACCTCATCACGCACCCTAGATTCGGCATACTGGCCGACGGGGAGAAGAAAGAGGACCCCGTTGATCGCCATGGACAGGGCCATCGGGAGATGGTGATACGCCACGGTCTCAACCGTCGCCAAGATCTCTTCAGTGGAGCCGCCCATCGCTTCCGGCATGAAGCCGTGAAGTGGCTGGCAATCCCATACGTCGGCAAAGACGTCTCGAATCAGCCCGCGTTGGATCTCAGCCTGAGGCGTGGTGTGACCCGGGAGGGACATATCCGTCAGGCGGGTGTTCAGACGAGAGATACGGCCCTTGACGCCGTCACACTCCGACGCCATCCAGGCAGTCGCTCCATCTGCTGCTATCCCCGTTGGACTCGGGGTCGTGTTTTGCGCAGTGCGAGGCCCCGTCACCTAGGCTCCAGTCCAAAAAGAGTTCTCGCTGCACACCGATGCACGCCGCATATAGATCAATTTCTCGCTACCTGGGGCGAGCAGATCCAATGACCTGGATGACCTCATGAATACCTTGCGTGGGATGTGAGCCCCGTGTGCTACCGGGGACTGGACTTAGGAAGCTAAGAAATTTGGCGACCACGAACAGATCGCGCGACCCACAAGCATGAGCACGCCGCGGTGAATTGTTGAGCGAAGGTGGTCGCCGCTTCGTGTCCCGTGGAGTTATCGCCGGGCCTGAGCAGCCGCATTTTCGAGAGCAAGCTCGCGCTCAAACGGCTGATCTCATAAGCAGGGTCGTCCCAGTCAGTCATCAGCGGCACGGAGGGCTAACGCCCGTCCGACACTGCTTGCTGCCCGTCGGCGCCTGGGGCACCGTGGACAGCCCTCCCTGGCGCTTCACGCGCTCTGTCTCGTGGCCGGAGCCTGCTCCGGTGATTCTCCAGCTGCCTCGGACGTGGGTGTGCAGTCCAGCGGTGGGTCAGTCATGTCCGGAGACATCGAATACGCATTCTTCATTCGAGGCGACGACAAGATCGTGTTCATCAAACACGGCGTCCCATTTGAACACCGGAGAGCTGTCGGACGGAATCGGGGCTTCTCCCTTCTCCCTGGTCGTCACCCCGAACGGGCGCCTTGCTTTCGTGAACAACACCGCAAGTCACGACATCTCCGTGATCGACGTCGCAGAGCGGCGAGTGATTCAGCGTGTGTCGGTTCCCGACGTACCCATCGTCATGGCAGTCCACCCTTCGGGTGGGGAGTTATGGGTTTCAGCGGAACCGCGCGCGAAATACGCGCGCGGACCGATGTCGATCTGGTGAACATGGCGCTGTTTCTACCGAATTGACGGGAGGTCCCCGCCCAGCAACCACGCGCGTGCCCCCTCACGACCTAGGGGGAGGTGGAGTCGTCCCTGCTACGCTTGGGATCTAGTCCGACCGCCTCCAGGAGCACCAACGCATTGCTCGTCTGGGCCAAGCCGGGGCGCATGAGGTAATCGAATTCGAGTCGGGTGGTGCCTTGGTCACGATGGACGGTCTCACGGAAGTGGACGGCATGGGCTGCCGCCCTGAGGTCTTCGGAGTCCGCGAGGCCTAGGTCGTGCGTGCTGACCGCACCAATCGCCTCGTGTTCGAGCAGATGACGCAGCACGGCCTGAGCCGCGATCCTGCGCTCCGCACTGTTGGTGCCGTGGAGCATTTCATCGAGTAAAAAGAGCACCGGGCCCTCTTCCGAGTCACCGCTCCCGGCTTCCTGAACGATGTCGCGGACGCGAAGCAACTGCGCCATGAACAACGACACTCCAGTCGAAAGCGAATCCTCGATGCTCATCGACGTACGTACACGGAGTCGCGGGAGGCTCATGGAGGCGGCACACACCGGGGCGCCCGCGCCGGCCAGGACCGCGTTGGTACCGATGCTACGTAAAAGGGTGCTCTTCCCGGACATATTCGAGCCGGTCACCAATGTGAAGCTGCCCGGAGGCCCAACCGTGACGTCATTTCTGACGCAGTCGCCCGGAGCGAGCAGAGGGTGGCCCAAAGAGCTCGCTTCGACCCTTGCAGATCCGTCCTCATTCCACTCAGGAAACGCCCACTCCGGGTGGTCATGCGCAAGAGACCCGAGTCCACACAACGCCTCCATTTCCCCCAAGGCGCCGATCCAGCCAACCGCATTCGGCCCGTGCGCTGACCTCCACCGGTCCAACCGGACCGCGAGGTGAACGTCGAGCAACAGAAAGGGAGCGAGGCTCGCGTAGACGATGTTTCTCCTGCTCGCCACCGTGTCTACGAGACGTCCAAGGCTTGCCAGTCGTTCGTGGGCGGGCCTTCCGTCGCTCTCCATTCGCGCGACTACATCGCGGAGTGCAGGCGCCTGCATCTGCCACGAGGAGACTTCGCGGAGTTGGGGAACGTAGGCGGCCAGCGCGGGCGCCATGTATTCGACCGCCGCGAAGTCATCACTCAGACGCTTCGTCACTCGACGAACGACCCCGAGTTGCACCAGGCCGGGTAGCAGCCAAAAAGGAGGCGCTCCCATGAAGATGTCTGCGGCCGCGGCACCAATGAGAAGCGTCGGGAGAATCCACGCCGCCACTCGGATCCTGCTTTCTCCGAGCATCCAGGCCTCACCCGCCGCCCACTCCTGGAACTTGGACACCGCCCGCGGATCGGCATCAGGCGCCAAGCGCCCGTGCGCCGCGAGGGTCAGACGGGTGTCGAAAGCTTCGCTGAGTTCCCGAACCGCCTCAGACCGCATCAGTGCCACTTCCGGGGTCGCCGGAACGAGAAGCCACTCGGACGCTGTCACTCGGCCTGGCTCACCCGTAACGGGACCGAGCAACCGGAAAAGCGACGCAGGCCCGAGTACCGCCAGATCTCGAGAGAACGGGTGACCGCTCACATCTACCGCGACAGGGCGCTCACGAGCAGGGATCGCCTCGTCGAGGTCACCCCATGCGCGATCCGACCTCAGAACGCCTTCGTTCACCAGACCCAGCAGCACCGCATGCCACCGCTGCTCCCGCCGCACACCGCGGTGAACCATTACCTGCCAAACAAAGACCGCCAGAAGAGCGGCGCTGACCAGGAGCGCCACCGTCTCACCGGCGCCCTCGAGCACATCGAACGCGACCAGCCCGGCGCTGAGGCCCACAAAAGTGATCGCCCTCGAGGTGCCAAGCCGGAAAGACCGGGCCTTCGACGAATCGAGACCCTCTTGGTGGTGCGCTCGGAGCTCGACATAGCGCTCCCGCGGCGTCCCGGAATCCATCAGCCCGACTTCTTCACGAACTCGGTGAGGATGACGATCTGCTGTCCGCTCACCTTCCCCTCGATGTGGCCCGCGTTGTCGCGAACCAGGGTGATGTTACGGACAGCCGTCCCTCGTTTCGCGGTGAAGCCCGCACCCTTCACCTTGAGGTCCTTGATGAGGGTCACCGCATCCCCGTCCGCCAAGACCGTTCCGTTGCCGTCCCGGTGCACGAGCGCGGGGCCACCGTGATCTGCGTCGTCGGGTGCCTGATCCATCGCTTCGGCCCAGAGCCGGGTTTCCTCGTCCAGGTAAAGCGTCTCTAGGAGGTCCTGCGCCCAGCTCTCAGCAGGCAGTCGTTTCAAGACGCGCCATGCCATCACTTGGACCGCCGGAACAGGGGTCCACATGGTGTCAGCTAGGGGGCGCCATCGTTGGGCGTCGGCTGCCGGGTGGTCGAGAGCCGCCACACAGGAGCTGCAAATCAGCACACACCGATCCGGAGACCCATCCCTGTCCGGCGGCACGTCGACAACGGCGAGATCGTCGATGCCACGACACAGCTCGCACCTGGCTTCACTGCGAAGGCGAAGGGCATCTCCTATACTCATCACACTCTGCGTTTCGGGTGGGCTCGGCTCGTTGCGATAAGCTAGCATCGACTATCTTCTGGTAGGCAGGGATCTTCCTGCCACGATTGGCATCCTTCGGAGGACGCGCGCAGTGGGCGTATTCGAGTTCATCATCATCATGGTCATGATCTTGACGATCGGAAGAGTCCTGACTCGTCGAGTTCCCCAAGTCAAAGCACCGAGCGAAGCTCCTCAGTTCAGCCCGGGCGACGCGGGGAGGATCAACGAGGCGATGGATGACCTGAGCGGCCGGCTCGGCCGACTCGAAGAGGAACGGGACTTCTACAAACAGCTGCTTGAGGCTCCGGACAAACAACGCGGAGCCCCCTCCTCAGATACGGAGCTGACTTAGCCTCCGTTCACGCGCCGGGTCGGTGTCGACTTTCCCCGGCCAGCACCTTCGGGGAGGCGCGTGTCCTAGAGGACCTAAACGCGGGCCCTCCGCACCTGTTCTTGTAGATTTCATATGCTGAAGCTTCTGAGCCTCGTGGCTCTGCTCTCCGCACCAGCGGATTCCGTCATCTACAGCGGGCGTGCGGGCCATTTGGATGTGAGCCCGCCCCGGATTTCCAGCCCGTCCGTTAGCATCGACGGCCGAATGGATGAGGCTGTTTGGTCGGACGCAGCCATCCTGACCGGATTCACGCAGTACGAGCCCGTGGAAGGCATCGAGGCGTCGGAAAACACAGAGGTCAGGGTGTTCTATACCGACGAAGCGATCTACTTCGGCATCCGGGCGTACGATGAGAACCCCGAGCTGATCCTCGCACGTTTGGGAGAACGAGACCGAGTCGTGTTCAACGACGACTGGGTCCGCCTCACGCTCGATACGTATAACGACCAGCGTCAGGGCTACATCTTCTATGTAAACCCGTTGGGTCTCCAAACCGACGGCTTGTGGGTCGAAGGCCGCAGCAGTGGTCGAGGCCGCAGCAGCGCGGCCAGCTCAGTCGACTACAACCCTGATTTCCTCTGGGAATCCGATGGGCACGTGGACGCAGAAGGCTGGACGGCTGAGGTGCGCATCCCGTACGTCTCTCTCCGATTCCGTGAGGTTCCGGAACAGACGTGGGGGCTCCAGGTTGCCCGCGAAGTGAAGCGCCGGAGCTTCAAGCAGTCCTGGGCTCCCCTGACCAAGAACGCTACGAGCACGCTCGCTCAGAGTGGACGCCTCGTAGGCCTCCGGGACATCCACCCACGTCGGCTCATCGAAGTGAACCCGGTGATCACCGGAGTGCGAGAAGGCACTCTGGCCACCGGATCCTTCCAGCGCGCCGACCCGGAGGGCGACTTCGGCGTGAACGCCCGCGTCGGTATCACCCAGAACATCGTACTGGACGGCACATACAATCCAGATTTTTCACAGGTCGAGGCTGACGTCAATCGACTCACGGTGAACGAACGCTTCACCCTGTTTTTCGCGGAAAAGCGTGCGTTCTTCTTGGAAGGCGCGGACATCTTCAGCACACCCCAGCGACTCGTGCACACCCGGCAGATCGTGGATCCCATTGGCGGCGCGAAGCTCACCGCGAAAATCGGCGGCGTCAGCATGGGCTACATCGGAGCACTCGACGACAGTCCTACGTCGATCAGTGGCGGCAGCGGGCGGGCCGGCTTCAACATCTTCAGAGCACGACGCGATGTAGGCACGGGCTCAACAGTGGGCATGCTCTACACGGATCGCGTGCTGACCGACGGTTCCGGAGCGTTCAATCGACTGGTCGCTGCCGATGCTCGGTTCCTGATCAAGGGCCGCTACACGCTCACCACCCAGTTCGCGGGCAGCTTTGACCGCACCGCAACTGACCTAGGACATACCGGATTCAAGCCACTCTTCACGGCCGCGTTCGCAAAGAGTGGGCGCACGTTCAACTGGAACATGAGCCTGACGGACATTCACCCAGACTTTCGTGCTCGCAGCGGATTCATCACACGCGCCGGTGACACGCAGGTGAACGCCGGTGCGACGCTCACTCGATTCGGACGGGCGGGCGCCACGCTCGAGCGAAAATCTCTCTCGATCACTACGACGAACTACTTCGATCACGACGGCTTCTGGAGCGGAGACACTCCGTTTGAACACGAAGTCCGAGTGACGCCTTCGTTCGCCTTCAAGGGTGGCCGAAGCCTCACGATCGTCCTGCGGAACGGGTACTTCCGCTTCCGGCCAGAAGCCTACCGGTACTACACGGTGGTTGATGACGGGGGCGCCCAGGCAGCGTTCGTCACACCAGAGGCGCTCCAAAATCTGAAGGGCATCGCGATCATGCCGCGAACGCGCATCAACAATCAGTTGAATATGAACGGCTCGTTCATCGCCAGAGAGATTCCAATTTTCTCTGAAGCGTCACGCGGCTACGAGCTCCAATTCCGCCCTGACGTTCAATGGCGTCCGACGATACGCCTTCAGGTTTCACTGAATCACACGTTCTCCAGGATTTGGCGCACTTCAGAAGAGACAGAAGCCCTCACCCAGTCCACATCGGGCCTCAATGGCCTGGGTACCTCCGTGCAGCGCACGGTCACCATATCGAACAAGGAACTCTATTCGACGGTGAACGTGACGAACTTCCGACTCCAATATCAGTTCAACAAATCGCTGATGGCGCGTGGCAGCGTCCAATACGAGTTGGACAACCGTGAAGCCCTCCAAGACCCCACCACGGGCCAGCAACTCGCCTACGCGGGGACTCCGGTAGCGGCTAGAGAGGGTGGCGAGTTTCAGGGACAATTCCTGCTCCAGTACGAACCATCGCCGGGAACGATCGTCTACTTCGGATACAGTCGATTGATGGTCGGTGAGCGCAGCTACCAGCTCTCGCGGCTCGACCCGGTCGAAGAAGGCTTATTTGTGAAATTCAGCTACCTGTTCAGGAAGTAGCGGGCCTTTTTGGTCCTAGAGATCCGCAGCGATTCAGCGGCGCTCCAGCGACAGTCCAGCAAGCATCCAAGTCCCAGGGTCCAGCACGACACCCGTGACCGCATCGCCAACCGCGATCTCAAACCGCTGGGACTTCTCTGTCATCTCGACCCTTTCGACCCGAGATCCGTCCCCGTCCGCTGTGATCCCAACGTCGAGCCCTACCCGGTATGGGGCACCCGGTTGCGTCTGAGTCAGCTCCAAAACGATCTGGCCGCCCTGGTACGCCCACGTTCCCTCGACCATCGGCGAGGACCCTTCCCTGCGCAGCCACTGATCGAAGAACCACTGTAGTTCCTGGCCCGACACTTCCTCCATCACTCGCTGAAAGTCGTCGGTGGAAGCGGTGCTGTTCTGATAGAGCGCATAGTATTCGCGAATGCCGGCCCAGAACAACTCGGTCCCTATCTGGCCGCGAAGCACGTGTAGGACCCACCCGCCCTTTCCGTACTGGAGACCATTGAAGATGCCGCTCATGTCACCTAAGTCCGGATGGACGACTGAAGCGTCAGGACGCCTCTCTTCTGCTTCGAAAACCGAAGCGCGACTGCGTTGCAGGCCGGCCACAAAAGCGTCGCGTCCACGGTAGTGTTCGGTCGTCAGGAGCGTGAAGTAGGTGGCGAATCCCTCACTGAGCCACACGTCGTTCCAATCGCTCTCCGTGACCGAATTTCCCCACCACTGGTGTGCGATTTCATGCGCCACGAGTCCTGTCGCGGGCTCCATCGAGACGGATCTTTCGCCGTAGAAGATGACGCTCGCGTGCTCCATTCCTCCACCCATCCCGGCAGCCTCGACGTTCGCCAACTTCTCGTACGAATACGGTCCGATATGGGAGGTGTAGAAGTCGTACGCCTGCATGACGGGAATCTCGAAGGTGGCGATGCCTTCCTCACGTTCTTGATGGCTCACCCAGGTCTGCAGCTCGATGCCGCCATCGACTGTGGCGAATGTCCGCGAAGTGAAGCGCGCCACTCCCAGTGCGTTGAGCCACGTAGAGATCGGTACTGATTGTTTCCAATGCGTTCTTCGCGTCCCGTCCGGCCGGTCGTTCTGCTCGACGAGCAGTCCGTTCGCCACGACCTGGTAGTGATCGGGCGCTACGACGATGAACTCGCTCGTCGCTTTGTCGGACGGATGGTCGATCACGGGCAACCACTCGCGGGCTTCGTCGGGCCAGTTCGTGCTGAAGAAACTCCGCTCGTCATGCCGATTGAGGCCGATCCACAGTCCCGCCCCAGGAATGCCGCTGTAACGCACCGTGAACCGTCGGCGCTCACCGACCGCGGGTGCAACGTCCAGAGTCAGTGTGAGATGATCGTCTTCGTGGACGAACGCGACGGGACGCCCGTCCATCGTGACGGACTCCACAACCATCCCTGTCCCCTCAGACATGATTGACGTGAGGTCGAGAAACAGGCTGGTGACCCCGCCCTGAACGAAGCGCAGATCAGCAACGGACTCTGCTCGGATCTCGTCCGACTCATCACTCAGGGTGATCCCAAAGGTGTAGTGGATCGCGTCGATGCCGGGTTGTTTCACATACGCATCGAAGCGAACGGCAGAAGTCACTGACTCTAGAGCGACGGTCACGTCGCTCGCCGGAATGGCAGCCATCGTCCAAAAGAGGGTCGACAGTGCTGCGATCACGGTGAAACGGGGCAAACGGAACATGCGAAAGTCCATTGTTGAGGCCGACGGCTACGCAGTTTCTGGCTGTGCCAGTGAAGTCACGATGTTCAGCCCTTCACCACGAGGCATGAACTTCGTGGTCACCCACTGTGCTTCGCCATGCTGGAGTACCTTTTCCCTTCGGGTCGAGTGATGCCTCGGGATATGAATCGAAGGCAACCTTCAGCCAGCATCCCTATCAAAGCAAGCCGGTGCGACGCACGCCTGTACATCTCTCACCTTCAGCCTCATGATAGGCCAAATTCAGTGCCAACCCGACAAGCCCGATTGGAGGACTTCAGTCATGGTCACCGCAGTAGTTCTCATCGAAGCCGAAACCGACAAAATCAACACCCTAGCCGAGACACTGGTCGAGATGAACGGCATCAAAGAGGTGTTCTCCGTAGCGGGCCGATACGACCTCATCGCCATCGTTCGCGTCCAAAGCAATGAGGACGTGGCGGACGTCGTGAGCGACAGCATGCGACATCTGGAGGGTATCGTAAAAACCGAGACGATGATTGCCTTCCGGGTTTACACCCGAGAAGACGTCGAAGGCATGTTCTCGGCGTGACCCGAGGCGCACGCCGAGCCGCGGACCTTCCCGAGTACTACAACGCGGTCGACATCCTCTCGCGCAATCTGATCGACAGAGCCGACTCAGTCGCGCTCGTCACTGACGACCGAGAGTTGACCTTCGGCCAAGTCGCCGAAGAGGTCGATCGCGTCGGCAACGCACTTCTCAAGCTCGGCGTACGCCAGGGCGACACGGTTGCGTTCCTGAGTCTGGACACTGCAGAGTGGCCGATCGCGTTCTTCGCATGCCTGAAAGTCGGTGCTGTCGCCGTCGGCATGAGCACGTTGCTCACCATAAAGGAACAGACCTACGTCCTGCGGGACGCACGACCTCGGGTACTGTTGGTGCATGCGTCACTCGTCTCAGTCGTGGAGGAGGCCATCCCCCAAGCGCCCAGCGTCGAGCACGTGGTCGTTATCGGCTCTGAAGGAGACCGCGACGATGCGTTCCTAACCTACGAATCGTGGATATCTGGCGAACCCACTGAGCTGACCGCGGCTGACACGCACCGAACCGACTACGCGACACTCAACTACTCGAGCGGCACGACGGGCCGCCCGAAGGGCATCTTGCACAGTCATCAGGACCTCCCCCTCACCGCACAACTCTGGGGCGTCGACGTGCTCGGCCTGACCGCCGAGGACCGGACCTTCTCGGTCGCAAAGCTGTTCTTCACCTTCGGGCTCGGCGGGAATCTGATCTTCCCGTGGTTCGTGGGAGCGTCCTCCGTGCTGTATCCAGGGAGCCCGAGGCAGGCCAAGGACGTCCTCGCAGTCGTTGATCGTCACCGACCGACCATCTTCTTCACCTCCCCGACCAGCTACGCCTCGATTCTCGCCGTCGACGACTTCACGAACGTCTACGCCGTGTGCTCGATTCGTCTTGGCGTCTCGGCCGGCGAGGCGCTGCCCGCCCCAGTTTGGCAGGACTTCTTCGATCGCACCGGCATCGAACTGATCGACGGCATTGGATCGACCGAGAACTTCCACATCTTCGTCTCGAACCGGCCGGGCGATGTCCGTCCGGGCAGTAGTGGCAAGCCGGTCCCGGGATACGAGTGCCGCCTCGTCGATCCAGACGGGGCACCCGTGCCTCAGGGAGAGATCGGGAACCTCCACATCAAAGGAGAGACGTCGACCCTCTTCTACCTACACGACCCCGAGAGATCGCGTCAGACCTTTCTGGGTGAGTGGCTCGACACGGGTGACAAGTACTTGGAGGACGAGGACGGATATTTCTGGCACGCAGGCCGCACCGACGACATGCTCAAAGTAGGCGGCATCTGGGTTTCCCCCGTAGAGGTGGAAAGCACCCTGATCGCTCACGCCGCAGTCCTCGAATGTGCCGTGGTCGGTGCAACGGACGGCTCGGACCTGGTCAAACCCAAGGCATTTGTTGTGCTCCAAGAAGGCCAACCCGCCAACGACGACATGACGGCCGACTTGATTACGCATTGCGTCGAGAACATGGCGGCCTACAAGCGCCCCAGGTGGATCGAGTTCGTCAAAGAGCTGCCGAAGACCGCGACCGGGAAGATCCAGCGGTACCGACTGCGGCACCCCGGCTGAACCGTTCCGGCCTGCTCATCTAGGACGCGGGAACACCCCTTCGCGCATCGCCGCATGATAGGCGAAACTCGCGACCACAGTCGCGTTGATGGCGAGATCTCTCGGCAACAGTTGATCGAAGTTGTCCATGCTGAAGTGGTGCGTCCGTGCGCGATAGTCGATCCGGTCCTGCAGTAACTGAAAGCCCGGCAGCCCCGCCTCATTGAACGACTGGTGATCGGTGGCCCGGTTACTGAACTGGGACAGCGTCTCCACACCCAGATCCAAGAACGGCTTCATCCATGCCTCGAATATGGGTGCCGCGGGGCGGTTCCCTTGTAGATGCACACCCCTTGCCTGCCCCGTCCCGTTATCGGTGTTGAGATAGACCGAAAAGTTGTCGTGTGCGGGAGTCGTGGTCCCTTCGGAAGCGTTACCCAGGTGGTTCTTCACGTATCCTCTCGATCCGCGCAGCCCTCCCTCTTCGTAGCTCCACAGGAAGACACGGATCGTGCGCCGCGGCTGTACATCGATCGACTTCAGAATACGCATCGCCTCAAGCATCACAGACACACCACCGGCGTTATCCGTGGCTCCGGTCCCACTGTGCCAGGAGTCTAGGTGCGCCCCGATGCCCACTATCTCGTGCGCTAGATCCGTTCCCGGGATCTCTGCGAAGACGTTGTAGGTGCGCGTGTCCGTTTCATCGATGGCCACGCGGACGTCCACCTCCATCGTCACCGGCAGGCCCCGCTCGTTGAGCCTGTATAAGCGGTTGTAGTGCTCCGCAGCGACCGCCAGAGTCGGAAGCGCAGCCTCAACGGCCGCCCGGGTCCTATTTCCGCTCGTGGTCGGGTGCCCCGTCACTGAGACCGTCCCGTCTCCGCCGATGCTGGCCTTCAGCACAACAGCGACGCCCTCCGAGGCGTAGAACTCCTCGACCTCGGCTTCCGAGATCCCCTCGCGCCTGAACGTTGACTGTTCCAGTTGGCCCCGAGCATACGTCTGGCTGATGACATCACGGCCTTCGGTCTCAAAAACCCGAAGGGATTCGTCTGTGTGCCGAAAAGCGTCCTGCACAAAACGCGGACTCGTCGGCATGGGCGGTGTAGCCAGCACAATCGCGCCGTCCAGACGGCCCCGATACTTGGCCAGATCCGCCCGTGTCTCGATCACCGCGTTTACCGCCTGCGTCACGATCGGCCCGTCCGTTCCCGGTGTTAACGCATAGGGATACGCGATGACCATTTGGTAATCCGGCGCGGTCATGTGAACGGATACACGCTGAACCTCCCAGCCCACGGCCTCTTCGCCCCAAGGCTCTTTCACGATGGCTGAAAGTCCGAGCGCGCGGAGCTGATCCATTACGTATTCCTGAGCCTCACGCATGTTGGGAGACGCAGTGAGGCGCGGCCCGATCACATCCGTGAGGTAACCGGCGTATTCCATAACCTGAGAGTTGTCCAAGCCCTCCGTGCGGATGTCATCCACGACATCCCAGTGCACGACCTCTTGGGAGGCGGCAGGTGCGGCGAGAGCGGCCAAAATCGAGAACGCTGCGAGGGTTCGGGCGACGCACTTCATTGGATTCTTCCTGCGAAGACGGATCGGCAACATCGATGTGCGGGGGCAAGCACCAATGTACTGCGCCGACGGTGGAGCGTCAGCCACAGGTTCTCCGTCAGCGCTACCGGCCTGCGCGCTCCAAGAAACGGCCAGGACGAGCCGCGGTCATCTGACCTTCGTCGAGAACCTCCCCACCCTCCACGAAGACATGCCGGATCCCAACCGAGTAGTGGTGTGAGTCGGTGAAGGCGGCGCAGAGAACACCAACGAATGTGAGGAAGCGCTTGGGACTGAGCATCGGCAACTCGAGCTGGATCAGAGAGGTTGGTCAGGGGCCATGGTTGGACAACTCCAAAAAGCTGCAAAGAGCACGACCGACTTCTAATCCATTGGCCGACTGCGTCCCAGAATGAGCTTTTTTTCATGCCGAAGAACTTCCCAAGACAGCCACCGGAAAGATCTAGCGCTAGCCGGTCCACTAGGCATACTCGGCCGTTCGGCCAGCCGAGCCGCTAGGTCGTCTTCAGCACAGCCACCGGGTCTACGCGCAATGCCCGTGTGGCAGGCACGACACTGGCCAGCGTCCCCACACGAACAGAGCCAGGACGACCCACACCAGCGTTACTGGAGTGACCGGGTCCAGCGCGAAGCCCCGCAGGACCGCACCGAGAAGCACGGTGAGGGGCACAAGCATGGTCGCTCCGAGCCCGAGCCCGATCGAGGCCCTCTTCGCGTGCAACCATGTCCACCACATCCCGGGCTTCGGCCCCAAGAGCCACTGGGTTGGGCCTTGGGCTGTAGGGCTCAGCCAACAGGCGACGGCGGACAGAAACACGGGATCCAGTAGCGACAGAGAACCCGGCTGCATAACCTGACCACCCGTTCCGCAGTTCTGAGGATCTCCATATGCGACGCGTATCGAAGTCTGGGTTGTTGGCCTTGGCCGTCATGACGATCGGCTCTCCGACCACCGCCCAAGACGCCAGTTGGGCGCCCGATCTCGAAATGATCGCCAAGATTCGAGAAGAGGGCCTCCAACGGTCTCAACTCCCGAACACGTTCTCGTATATGACCGATGTGCTCGGGGCTCGGCTTACGAATTCGGACGATATGCGGCGCGCGCAGTCCTGGGTCCTGACGGAAATGGACCGTATCGGTCTGATGAACACGCATCTCGAGCCGTTCATGGACTACGGCGTGAGCTGGGACAACGAGTACGTCTCGGTTCACATGATTGAGCCGGACTACTCACCCTTGGTCGCATACCCGATCGCTCACACGCCGGGGACGGATGGGAAGCAGCGCCTCGAGGTCGTCATGGGCGGGATCCGTTCCCGCGCGGACCTCGCACAGTACCGAGGAAAGCTGCGTGGTCGTGCGGTCCTCTCTTCTCCGCCCCCGACCATCGACCTTACGCGGTTCGCCACGGGCACGCCCCGCCGGACCGATGAAGAACTTCGCGCGCTGGAAGAAGACGTCATCGTACCTATCCGCGGTGCTGACCCGTATTTCTCACAGCTCTATCCCGGTGCTCCCTCCAATCCCGAGGTACTGACCGCTGCAGAAAAGCTGGCCTTCTACGTGGAGGAGGGTGTGGCCGTCGTCCTGGAGTCCAACAGCGGCTGGCCTGGTGCGGTGCGGGGCTTCGCTAGACCCGGAGCCAAAGTGGACCAGTGGGCGCGGGCCGAGACATTGGGTTCGGTGCCGGTGGTCGCGGTGACCCCCGAGCACTACAACCGCATATACCGAGTCGTAGCTCGGGGCCTCACGGTCGAGGTGGAAGTCGAGGTGCGAAATCGCCACGGCGACGCGGTGACTGAGGCCCACAACGCGATCGGAGAAATCGCGGGGACGGACAAGGCTGACGAAGTCGTCATGCTTGGCGCGCACTTCGACACCTGGCACGGGAGTCCGAACGCCTCAGACAACACCTCGGGTGTCGCCGTCATGCTCGAGGCGATGCGCATTCTGGAAGCGGTCGGTGCGCGTCCGCGCCGCACGATTCGGATCGCCCTTTGGTCTGGGGAGGAGCAAGGGCTGTGGGGTTCCAGAGCGTATGTGCGCGACCACTTCGGGGATCCCAGTGATCCGTCAGTGGGCACGACAGACGCTTACGAGAGATTCTCGGCGTACTTCAACCAGGACTATGGCCCGGGTCAGTACCGCGGCATCTGGCTCCAAGGAAACGAGCACGTGCGCACACCGTTCTCAGCGTGGATGGAGCCCCTGCGTGACATGGGCATGACGACCATCTCTCCGCAGGGCGTGGGCAGCACGGACCACGTCCCCTTCGACGCCGCCGGCCTACCCGCCTTCCAATTCTTGCAGGCCCGCGTGGGCGGTACAGGCGGTCATACGAATCTCGATTTCTTCGATACGATCCCACTCGACGATCTCAAGAAGAACGCCGTGATCATGGCCGTGTTTGTATATCAAGCGGCGATGGCGGACGAGGTGCTACCGAGGAAAGCCGCAGGGAACTAGTCGCCCATCCATTGGCCCATGGCAGGCCGGCTTTAGTTTCTTGCCATGTTGAAACAAGACGAACCCGAGGAGCCCCAGAACGACTCCGGGGACGATTCGGCCACCGAGGGCCCTCTCGCCGACAAGATCCGGGCAGCGGCTGACCTCCTGGAACAGATCGGTGAGGACCGTTCTCTTCTCGCGCAGGTCGACAAGAACGCCCAACGGCGCCTCGTACACGCGGCCGGGAAGGTGTGGCACCCAGACGAGACACGGCGGCGCCAACTCACGCGAGAACTCTCCAAGCAGCGCAAAGCCGAAGCGAAGCGCCGTGGCGAGGAACTGCTGAACCGCACCGGCATCCGCACACTCCGTCGGAAACCGACCTTCACGACGCCAAACGTCTTCGCCCCCACGTTGGCCGGCGAGGTAGCGGCAACCGCACACGAAGCCTCCGACGAATCCGCCGGGGCCGAATACACAGAGGGCCTCGAGACCCAGCACTGCTACGTCTGCAAGAAGCACTTCACTGATGTGCACCACTTCTACGACCAGCTCTGCGCGCCATGCGCCGAATTGAACTATCGGAAGCGGGGGGAACTCGCGGACCTGACTGGCAAGGTCGCACTCCTCACGGGTGGTCGCGTGAAGATCGGCTACCAGGCGGGCATCAAACTCCTGCGCTGCGGGGCCAGCCTGATCGTGACGACCCGTTTTCCGCGGGACGCGGCAGCCCGATACGCCCAAGAGGAAGACTTCGCCGAATGGGGTGACCGACTCCAGATTTACGGACTCGACCTCAGACACACGCCTAGCGTCGAGGCATTCTGTGCGGAGCTACTTCGGACTCGCGACCGACTGGACATCATCATCAGCAACGCGTGCCAGACCGTGCGCCGTCCGCCCGACTTCTACGCGCATATGATGGAGGACGAAGCAGCCGCCCTCGATGCCTTCCCCCAGCACGTACAGAAGCTGCTCGGTGACTACGAGGGACTTCGCGGATACGACTTGCTGCCCGACGGGAAGGCTCCCGCAGCAGATGTGGGCACGGTGGCTCCGGCCGACGCTGCGGCCCCGGGACTCACGCACGCCGCTGCGTTGTCCCAGCTCCCGCTCCTCCCGGAGGAGACCGAAGCCCAGAAGGCGCTCTTCCCCATTGGCCGCTTGGACCAAGACCTCCAGCAGATCGATCTACGTGAGACCAATTCGTGGCGCATGCTCCTCGCCGACGTGCCCACGGTCGAACTCCTGGAAGTCCAGCTCGTGAACGCCGTCGCACCCTTTGTCCTCAATGCGCGCCTCAAGCCACTCATGATGCGCACCGACGATCGAGACAAACACATCGTGAACGTCTCGGCAGTAGAGGGTCAGTTCTACCGAAACGCGAAGACGACCCGCCACCCGCACACGAACATGGCAAAGGCCGCGCTGAACATGATGACGCGCACGTCAGCCACCGATTATCACAACGACGGCATCCATATGAACGCCGTCGATACGGGCTGGGTGACGGACGAGGATCCGGAATCGATCGCAGCCATGAAGACCGAGATGCATCGCTTCCACCCGCCACTCGACATCGTGGATGGAGCAGCACGCATCGTGGACCCGATCATCAATGGAGTGAACACGGGCGAGCACATGTGGGGCCAGTTCCTAAAGGACTACGTACCGACGGACTGGTAGCCCCTCTCTGACTCCTCCGGCAGCGACCGTACCGGATCCGCGTCTTACATCGACATAGCTGCTCCCATCATGATGCCGCTCAAGCTCTCTAGCTTGGGAGGCCCAGCGAGCCCTCGCCGGAAACGACTCACCGGAGCACTGCCACAACGAGGCCTTTGGCCAGGACAGTGAAGCCCGGAGTCGCGACCGTCTTAGACATGCTCGTAATCGGCCCATGGGTAGACCTGCTTCGAGAGGTCACTTGGTTCCCGACGCAATCCGGCTACCTATGGGGAAGCGTACAGTTTGTCGGTGGAGTCCTGGTGATGGGCCTCGCGACGGCCTCGCGATGGGGCTGGCTCAAAAGGTGAAACGAAGCCTACGGGTCACGCGTAACAGCATCGAGGCCACGGTGCTGGTGATCGCGTTCTTTCTAGGTGGCTCGATCGGGCTAGGGACGGTGATCTTCGCCGTGCTCATGGGCCCGACAATGCAGGCGAGCCTCCTAGCCCGTCCTAAAACTCGATACTGAACCCGAACGTCGGCAGGAATCCAGCACCATCAATCGGCCTGATCCGGTTGGGATATTCGGGGCTCTCGGTATAGGCGAATCCGACCGCGTTCCTCCGATTCAGCACATTCTGCAAATCGAGATAGAAGACCGCGTTCCACCCGGTGTAGCTGACCCGCCTCTCTGCACGTAGGTCGAGTCTGAGATACACCGGTGTCCGGATATTTCCAATCCTGTCCCAATCCGGCACGCCCCGACCCGTGAGGGCGTAGGAGGCCTCAGACGCAGCCAGGTCCCAAGGTGTAGTCGCGAGCCCGGACAGCCACCTTAGCTTCGCGCCAAACTCCCAAGACTCATTGGGCCGGAAGCCATGGGTCAGATCCATTGCGTGCCGTCGGTCCCAGGCAGACGGTCGAAGGACCCCGTCCCCGCCGGCGAACTCACTCCACGACAGCGTGTACGCACCCAAGAAGTAGACACTCTCCAAGAGCTTCTGCTGAACAAAGAGCTCCAAGCCCCGGGCGCGGCCTGTGCCGTCGTCCGTGAGCGGCTCTGCTCCGACGAAGCCGTAGTCGCCGCCCAGGTTGGACAGCGCGACCCGCGAGTCGTCGCGAAGGAGCGGCACTCGGTCGTAATCCTTGTAGAAACCTTCCGCAGTGATACGAAGACCCGGGTTCGCGACCCACGATAGACCGCCCGCGACTTGGACATTGCGTTGCTGCCGCAGGCCCAGATTCACCGGCCGACCACCTTCCTCGACGGAGAGCGCCAACAGGCTCGGCGACTGGTGGAATACGCCAGCGGCCACCTGCACAGATACGTCGCTGCTCAGACTCACCTTTGCGGAGGCCCTGGGTGAAACAGCGAACCCGTTTTGGAGCGCCGTAACCTCGTCCGCTCGAACACCGGCACTCAACGTCGTCCTCGCACCCACATCCCCAGTCAACTGGGCATAACCTGCGAGCTTCCAAAGGGCGTTCTGTCCGTCCCATGCGAGGTCGGCCGGCAAGGAACCGCCGGGCACAGCCCGCTGAAAAAGACCCACGTCCAGGGAGGTGCGCATCAGATCCACGCCGCCCTCGAACGTGACTTTGTCGCCCAAGGCGAGACCAGCACGGGTCGAGAATCTCCTGTCAATTTCGAGGCTCTCGTTGGTCAAGATAGGGATGCCATCAGACCCTGGATCGCTGAACGTATAGTCGCTCGTCGAGCGACTCAGCGTGGTCGTGACAAACCCGCCCGAGATCAGCCGGCGCCAACTTGCCCCGACCGTATAACTCCGCTGGTCATTATCGATGACCCGCTCGAAGATCTCGAAGTTGTCGAACTCGTCTCCCGCCGTGGGAGCAACGATCCCGAAGTTGTCGACCGCGCCGATCCCGACGACCAGAAAGCGGTCGACTGCAGTCGGCTCGTACTCCAGCCGGAACTGAGCGTCCCAGTAGTCAGGCCTGATGGGGAGTCCGATCGCAGCGAACAAGTACTGCAGGTACGACCGCCGAACACTGAACAGCCAATTGCCGTTGGAGCCTAGGGGGCCGTCCAGCGTCAATGCGGCTTCAGTAGCACCGAGCGTGAAGTCCCCTTTGACGGCGTCCGGGCTGCCCGGCCGATTCTCGATGCTCAGCACCGAGCTCAGAGCGTCTCCATAACGAACCGGAAATGCACCGCTGAAGAACTCGGTCTCGCGGATGAAGTCGACGTTGACCAGCCCTAGTGCGCCACCGGAAGCGCCCTGTGTCGCGAAGTGGTTGATCTGCGGAATGCGGATGCCATCCAGGTAGTAAGCGTTCTCACCTGGGCCTCCGCCTCGGACCAGGAGGTCATTCCGGTTGTCGACACCCCCGAGAACACCGGGCAACGAGAGTAACGTCCGCGAGATGTCCATGAACCCACCCGGCGTCCTGCGCAGTTCTTCGTTGGACAAGAGCTGGACAGACGTGGGCGCGGCATTGGGGACGCTGAACGCCGGAGCACCGACGACGATCCCCTCGAGCTGTATCGCCTGCCGTTCGAGTTGGAACTCGACATACGTCGAACGACTCGACTGCAGCACGATCTCGGCTCGCCGAGCACTCGCGTACCCGATCATCTCCACCACGACTGAGACGAGCCCTGGAGGTAGAGCGCGCACGACAAAGCGGCCATCGTCGCCGGTGAGCACCTGCGCGCCGGTTTCCACGACGGTGACCAACGCCCCCGGCACCGGCCGCATGTCCGCCGCGTCCATCACCCGACCCCGCAGTGAGGCCTCCTGTGCCGCTGCGTCCCCGAACGACAGAACCAGGAAAACGGAGACGACCACGGCGCCGCGACCCAAGCCGGTTCCAGCCCGCGAGGCGGCCAGAAGCGCCAACCCGGCCAAGGCCGTCACCCACCCTGTCACCGCGATGACCGGGACCTCGTCAAACCGCACCGCGATCCCAACGAGCGCCCAGGCTACTACGAGGGGCGCCACCCACGTCCGCCGACGCCACGCCAGGAAAGATCCGAGCACGGTCGCGATGATCATCATGATCACGGACCACGACGGGCCGCCGAGCCCAAGGATATTCCAGCCGAGATACGTCACGTACTGGAAGGTGTTCGCAATGACTGCGACCGAGATCCAAGAGAGGTAGAGCGCGAACGGGAGCGCCACGAGAACGCGGTCCATCACCCCGAGCTCGTCCTCGATCCCTATGCGGAGGTGCATGACGATGAGCGAGCCCAACAAGGCGAGCATGATGACCATAGCGGCCCCGAAGTGGCTGAACGAGAACGTCACGATCCAAGTTACGTTCAGCAGACCGTTGACTGGCCACCACCACCCGAGGCGGCGCAAAACCGGATTGGTGCGCTGAGCGGGAAGCGCCTGGTAAATTGTGAAGCCAAGCAGCGCCAGGTAGATCAGGCCCCAGATCCCGAAGACGTAGTCCGCTGGAAGGAACGCCGAGGGGTAGCGATTCGCGATTACCCCGATCGATTCACCGCTGAGCGTTCCCGCCCCCGCGAGTCCGTTGAGCCACATCACGAAAGCGAACGTCAACACACCGGCGATTTGGCGGACGAGGTCTCCTTCCGCCCCGCGCCCGCTCTCGCCTGCCCTGGTGTCCTCCCGAGGAGGCGAGAACGCCGTGTCAGCCATCGAAGACTCTGTGTGAGATTGGGGAAGCACAAAACTTGTGATACAATAGTCTAACAATAGTTGGACAAATCACAACAATGTGCCATCCTACAACCCTGTAGGCACACATTCCTTCTACAAACGATCGACGATGGAGCAGCCCAGTCCAGTAACGGAAGCCACGCCCCCGCCGCCCGGGCTCATTCTGGTGACGGGTGCCACGGGATACGTAGGCGGCCGGCTCGTCGAGGATTTGCTGGAAGCAGGACACAAGGTTCGGGTCATGGCCCGGGACGCGAAGTGCGCGCGGGCTCGCACCTGGGCAGCTCAGGTCGAAATCGTACAAGCCGATCTGATGGACCTCATGTCTGTCCGGCACGCTTTGGACGGAGTGTCGGTCGCCTACTACCTCGTACACTCCATGTGCTCGGGCGATGACTTTGCCGCGCAAGATCGCCGGGCTGCCGAGAACTTCGTCGCGGCAGCTCAAGGTGTCGACCAGGTCATCTACTTAGGTGGACTTCTTCCCGGGAACGACATGGGAGGCACGACCGCCGAGCATGTGCAGAGCCGCGCCGAGATCGTGTCGATTCTCCACGCAGGGCTACCCGTTACAGAATTCCGAGCGGGCCCCATCATCGGGGACGGCTCAGCATCGTTCGACATGGTGCGCTACCTGACGGAACGGCTCCCTGTGATGGTCGCGCCGAAGTGGATCCTGAATGAGGTGCAGCCGATCGGCATTCGCGACGCGCTCGCCTATCTGGTGGCGGCAGTCGGGCGCGTGGACTCCATCGGCATCACAGACATCGGGTCGGACCGCCTCACGTTCAAGGAGATGATGGAGCGGTACGCTGCGGTCCGGGGCTTGCCTCGCATCATAATCCCGGTCCCCGTGCTCGCTCCTTCCCTGGCAGCGCTCTGGGTCGGTCTCGTCACCCCGATTCCCAACTGTCTCGCTGTCCCGCTGATTCAGGGCGTGGTTCAGCCCGGAGTAGCGGACACGCGCCGGGCTCGGGAGCTGTTCCCGGACATCGTCCCCATCCCATACCGGGAGGCTGTGTCACGTGCGCTCGAGCGGACGCGGACCGGCAAGGTCGCAACTCGCTGGAGCGTCTCCGGCGGACCGAACCACCCGGGTGTTCTCCTGGAAGACAAGGAAGGCGTCGTCACAGAGGTCAGGACCAAGCTCGTGGACGCCCCAGCCGCCGACGTCTTCACGGCATTCTCCAGCCTGGGTGGCGCGCGGGGCTGGCGGGTCTGGAACTGGGCTTGGACGGCTAGAGGGATCATCGACCAGATGATTGGCGGCCCTGGACTCCGGCGCGGCCGCCGTGACCCCCTCGTGCTCTACCCGGGGGAGGCCCTGGATTTCTGGCGCGTCGAGGAATATCAGCCCACGTCACTGCTGCGACTGCGAGCCGAAATGAAGGTCCCAGGCCAGGCATGGCTCCAGTTCGAAGCGATTCCAGAAGGGAACCAGACGCGCCTGGTGCAAACCGCATTCTTTGCGCCGACGGGATTTTTCGGGTGGCTGTATTGGTACGGCATCTATCCGTTTCATGCCCGGATCTTCAGTGACCTGGTGAGCGCGATCGCAAAAGACGCCCTCAGCCCCCTCGGGGGGTCGTCGTGAGTCCGGTCCCACCCATTAGGGTGCGAGCGCTGACCGCGGCGCCAACGCGCGCGGATGGCCAATACGTCCTGTATTGGATGACGGCCACCCGACGCCTGGAACGGAACTACGCCCTAGACCATGCCGCACAGCTCGCCGAGACGCTGCAGAAGCCGCTCGTGATCTTCGAGGCCATTTCCGCGGGGTACCGGTGGGCATCCGATCGACACCACCAGGCGATCCTCGACGGCATGCTCGAGCACGAGCGAGTCCTCGCGTCCAAGGCCGTCTGCTACTTCCCCTACGTCGAGTCGAAGCCGGGAGCGGGTTCCGGTCTCCTCTCGACTCTGGCAGACTCCGCCTGCGCCGTCATCACAGACGACTCCCCGGTATTCGGGACACCTCGACTGCTCGAAGCTGCGGCACGGCTCAAGGGTGTGCGCGTGGAGGCCGTGGACAGTTGTGGTCTCCTGCCACTGCGGGCTACCGACCGCGTTTTCACAGCCGCCTACCACTTCCGCCGCTTTCTCCACACAGAGCTGCCTACACACCTCGGAGACATGCCGGCTGCAGACAGCTTGAGTGGACTGCAGATTCCGAGGCTCGATGCGCTCCCCGACTCCGTCACGGTGCGATGGGATCCCACGAGGGAGACGGACCTCGCCTCGAGAGGCTTCGTCGACACCCTTCCCATCGATCACTCCGTCGGGGTCACCGAGTGGAAAGGTGGAGCGACAGCTGCGCGGTCCGAGATGCTGGACTTCGTACGTGGCCGGCTCCCACGCTATGTGGACGAGCGAAACCATCCCGACCTCGACGCCCCAAGCGGGCTGTCGACCTGGCTACATTACGGACACATCTCAGCGCACGAAATCTTCAGCACGGTCACGCAAGCCGAGGGCTGGACACCGCTTCGGCTATCCGAAAAGGCGGACGGTCGCCGCAAGGGCTGGTGGGGCATGAGCGAGTCGGCCGAAGCCTTCCTGGACCAACTAATCACGTGGCGCGAGCTCGGCTATGGGTACTGCACTCATGCGCCCGACTACGCGCGCTACGAAACGCTCCCGGAGTGGGCGCGGGGCACGCTGGAGGATCACGTGTCGGACCCACGGGACCACACCTACTCGCTGGAGCAGTTCACCAACGCAGAGACGCACGACGAGCTGTGGAACGCCGCCCAAAGACAACTCGTCCAGGCCGGCCGCATCCACAACTACCTGCGCATGCTGTGGGGAAAGAAGATCCTGGAGTGGACTGAGCACCCACGCGAAGCACTCGACGTCATGGTCGAACTCAACAATCGATACGCCATCGACGGACGCGACCCTAACTCTTACAGCGGCATCTTCTGGACCATGGGACGATTCGACCGCGGATGGCCAGAGCGACCCATCTTCGGAAAGGTCCGGTCGATGACGTCAAAGTCGACGCGGCGGAAGGTGTCCGTGGACGCATATTTGGAGCGATGGAGTGAATGCTGACCTTACCGGCATCTACCTCCCGAGGTACCGCATCGCTCCCGGAAGCCAGGTCTCACGTTGGAAGATGCCACCGGCAAAGAGCCCCCACCACGCCGCTTCGGCGGCCAGCAACACCCCTCCGGTCATCATGTAGCGCTTGAGCAGAGCCATCGAAGACTCGTTGGATCCACAACGAGGCCTATGGCCAGGACGACACGGATCACAGAAGTACGCACAGCGGAAATCTCCTGATGAGCCCGAGGTGGGAGGACGCGGGAGGTGAGGCAACGGATGCAGTTCGGGGTGTCGGGAGGGCGCTGGCCAGACGATGTTGGGCTGCCGCATGAAGGGTCCCACCCTGCTTGCGCCACCATGCCATCTTGGGGCCACCAATGGCGATCCAGCGACGAAGGGAATCTATCTGTGAAGAAGGACGAAGGTCGGCTGCCCGGCACCTCGCGCTGGGACCACTACCGCTCTTGGATGTTCTGGAGCCACATGGCCCGTCTCCAGCTTGGCCTGTTCCTGTTCGGACTCGCCGTATCCCTGATGCTCGAGGCGAATATCGGACTCGATCCATGGTCGTCGCTGCACGACGCGCTGAGCGAGAAGTCAGGGCTGAGCTTCGGGAGGATAGCCCAAGGTGTCGGCCTCCTGCTGATCCTCTTCAGCGCATTCGTCCTGTCAGTGAAGCCCGGAGTCGCGACCGTCTTAAACATGCTCGTAATCGGCCCATGGGTAGACCTGCTTCGAGAGGTCACTTGGTTCCCGACGCAATCCGGCTACCTATGGGGAAGCGTACAGTTTGTCAGTGGAGTCCTGGTGATGGGCCTCGCGACCGCGACCTACATCGGCGCGCGCATGGGCGCGGGGCCTCGCGACGGCCTCGCGATGGGGCTGGCTCAAAAGGTGAAACGGAGCCTCCGGGTCACGCGTAACAGCATCGAGGCCACGGTGCTGGTGATCGCGTTCTTTCTAGGTGGCTCGATCGGGCTAGGGACGGTGATCTTCGCCGTGCTCATGGGTCCGACAATGCAGGCGAGCCTCAAGCTCTTTGGAGTGTCCCACGATCCGTCGCCGAGCTTGGGGCAGGATAACCACACATAGCGATTCATCCGCCCCGAAACGGGAGGAGCAACGGTCGGCAACTGGCGACCGCCGAAATCCTTCGGTATCGTGCCTCGTGAGATTCGTGTCGCAAACTGAAGAGGAAAATGCCTCTGGCCGCCCAGGATCCAGGATCTCGCAACTCATCTTCTCCGGAGCGTCACCCCTGAAGACTTGCGAGTCGTCGTTGTCGACGATGACGAAACACAGGTGGAATCAGTGGGGCGGGTGGGCCGCGCGCGGGTGAAGGGCCTCCTCTTGCCTGAGCGTTCGGCTATCGGAACTGGCTAAGTGAGCGGTGCGCCAATAATAGGCTCCACATCCAGTACAAAGATTCGGACCGTACCTGGGCGAGCGCTCCTGCTCGCCGTCGGCGTCCTACTTATTCCGATAGGCGCGATCCTGCTCGCTCCCGACTGGATCGAGTCGGAAGGGGCTCTGTTGGTCTGGCTACCCCCCATTCTCCCAGCCTTTCTCCTCGCCTACTACAAGGGGTGGCACGGAGCGTCCGTGGCACTCGCCGGCGGCATGGCCACGCTAGCGCTTGTAGAGGTCGAGCTCAGTTTGCTGGACCTGCCTGCCCCCAGCGGAGCATTAGTCTTCGGAGTCGTTGCTGGCCTGCTTACGGTCACGCTGGGTGCCGGCACGATGGGGGAGCTTCTCCTGCGTGCTCGGGAGGATGCCGAGGAGGCTGCCTTCACCGACCAACTGACCGGACTCCCCAATCGACGACACGCGTCGCTGATCTTGAACGCGAATTGGGGCGCGACGCTACGTGGGCGTGGACTTGCGGTCGTGATCTTCGACCTCGATCACTTCAAGCATGTCAACGACGTGCATGGGCATGCCGAGGGTGATCGTGTACTCCAAGCGTTCGCTGGGATCCTGTCAAAACGCACGCGCTCCACGGACCTCTCAGCTCGATTCGGCGGGGAGGAATTCATATCGCTCCTGCCCGACTGTCCACTGGATCGGGCGGTGGCTTTCGCGGATGAGGTCCGCGAGCTATTCGCCGAACTGCACTTCGGATGGGGGGACGTCACCCTGAGCGCGGGCGTCGCCGTGGTCGAGGAAGGCATGGGTTCGCCAGACGTATTGGTCGCGGCGGCGGATCGGGAACTCTACGTGGCCAAGGAAGGGGGTCGGAATCAGGTGTGCGCAGGCAACCGATCGGTTGCGCAGTTGGCCCCGGCAGAAGAGCTGCCGCAGGTCCAGCCGAAGGCGCTTTCGGATGTGACAGTTCTACTGGTAGACGACGATGCTGCGACGCTACGTGCCACGAGCCGCATACTCACGAGAGCGGGGTGCTCTGTACTGAGCGCTGAGTCCCCAAAACAAGCGGTTAAGATCATCACTGGCGGCACAAGTCTGGACTTGATCGTGACGGATATCGTGATGCCTGAGATGAGCGGGTTCACCCTCGTCGACCTCGCGACTCGAGTAATCCCTGGCTTGCCGGTGCTCTACATATCGGGATACGCCCAGGAGGAGGTTTATTGGGGTGGGACTCCCGGGGCACGGAGCGCCTTCCTGACCAAACCGATGGAGGTGGATGAACTGATCAAAGCGGTGGAGGGTCTCTTGCAACCCGATCCGAACGAGGGGCTGAATGTGCCTCAGTCGGCCATCGAAGTGGAGGGTGCTTCGGAACACGAATCCGAACGATGGGACTCTGGTGACGTCCTGGACGCTCGCATCCTCGTTCTGGACGACGACCCGCTAGTCGTGCGAGCTCTCGTCCGTCTCTTTAAGAAAGCCGGCTATGCGGCTCCGATCGGCTTGACCGACCCGAGGAAGGTCTTCCAAGTGCTTCGGGAGCAGGCGGTAGACCTCATGATCCTCGATATCGACATGCCGCACATGGACGGATTCCAAGTACTGGAACGACTCCGTGAGGTGCTCAAGCCGAGAGAGTACTTCCCGATCCTCGTGCTGACTGGAAGCTCGGACGTAGACAGACGGCGGGCGGCCCTTGCGGCGGGAGCGATGGATTTCTTGGCGAAGCCGTTCGACGTTGTGGAAGCCAGGGCACGGGTGCGCAACCTCCTAGCGACTCGCAGGCTCACCCGCCAACTCAGCGGTCGAGGTGAAAAGCTCGAACACCTCGTGCGTGACCGAATCGCAGACCTGGCGGACACGAGAACCGAATTGCTCCACCGCCTGGCTCGCGCCGCAGAATACCGGGATGACATCACCGGCCGTCATGCGCTCCGGGTGGGCCTTATGGCCTCGCGCATCGCGGCGGAAATGGGGATGAAACCCAAAGATATCGACCTCATCCGGCGAACAGGCCCTCTCCACGACATCGGAAAGATCGGGGTGCCGGACGCGATCCTGATGAAACCAGGTGACCTCTCCGACGAAGAATTCAACACGATCAAGCGACACACCTTGATCGGGGAGCAAATCCTGGGAGGGAGTCGACACGAGGTCCTGACGGTCGCGAGCAATATCGCGGTGGCGCATCATGAACGTTGGGATGGCGCGGGCTACCCGCATGCTCTGTCTGGAGAGAACATCCCAATCGAAGCGCGCCTCGTCTCGGTGGCGGACGTGTTCGACGTGCTTTCGCATGCGAGGCCCTACAAGGAAGCGTTCTCTCCAAGTGAGGCGGTCAGAGAAATCAAACGCTGCGCCGGCCGCCAGTTCGACCCGGCCGTAGTAGAGGCGTTCGGCACAATCTGTGAGAGGACTGGAGCGGACCACTTGCTTTCTCTCGCGGACCCGATCAACCCATCGGCGGACACGGAACTCCAGTAGGCCCCCCAGCGGCGTCCATGTCGCGGGCGATCACCCTGGCTCGCCTTCGCGCCTAGGGCCGCCGGGCCAACTTCCTTTGATCGAACCTTCCATCGGGGGCCTCCTGGTGACTCGGCCGAGTTCCCGCCGACCCCAATCCAACCCATCTAAACTCAAGAGCCGCAAAGCACATAGGAGACTACGGCGTGACGTTGTCCAAATACACCATGACCGCCGGCAGCCACGTCCGCCGGAAGAATTCACCCACCGGGTTCGGCGACATCGCCGAATGCATGCCACCCACGTTCGTCAGCATCACCAGAATAATGTCGGTGTCTTCCACCCAATACATGTAGGCCGTGAAGCCCAACGTCCCCCCCGAGTGGCCGAAGGCTGCGAAGTCTTCATAAAAGCCCGGGCTCCACGAGATCCCTTGCAGGTAGCGAGACCGCCGTCCGGCTTCGTCTTCAGGTGGATAGTAGGTGAACACCTCTTCGTTCATCTGAGGACTCACGAGTTCCCCGTCGCGAATGGCCCGCGCCCAGCGCACAAGGTCGCTCGCGGAGGAGACGATGCCCCCTGCGGTCCATTCCGGAGATAGATTGCCCGCCGTCGACTCGACGATTTCAGGTCGAATCTCAGGAAAGCCCGCATGCACGCCAGCCACTTCTTGGAAGGTCTCAGTCGCGTAGTGGTAGTGGTTCACATACCCGCCCGGGATCTCCTCGAAAGACTCCAGGAAGGTGTTCTCCATCCCCAACGGTTCGAGGACCCGTGTCCGGATCTCCGCAGACGCATCGTTCCCGGTCACGGCTTCGATGATGAGCCCGAGAATCGTGTAGTTCGTATTCGAGTACGAGTAGCGCTCACCGGGTGCATTGGTCGGCGGCAAGAGGTCATCCGTCGAGTACTCCAGCGTCTCGGTCTTCCCCCAGACGTACCCGAGTTCCATCTCGTCACCCCTGCCCTTCCGAATCCAGTCTTCCTGGAATTCCCAGGTGGGGATCCCGCTCTGGTGGTTCAAAAGATTACGGAGCGTCGCCAAACCCGCGTTCGGGGTCCTGTCGATGAGAGGCAGGTCCAAGTAATCCGCTGGGGTCCGGCCCAAGTCGACGAGGCCTTCGTCCACCAACTGGAGGATCACCCTGGCGACCATCGTCTTTGTAATGCTCCCAACGCCAAAGCGGTCGCTCGGCGTGACCGGCACCCCACCCAGCACATCGCTGAAGCCCGCAGTGCCTGTCCACACAACTTCGTCCCCTACCCCGATGGCCGCGGAGATTCCCGGAAGGCCCATGTCGATGCCTTCACCGAGAGCTCCTAACAGCGCATCATCGTTCTTCGGTTGAAGCTCGGCCTCTTGGGCACAAGAGCTAGCGGCAATCAAAAGCACTGGCAGCAATCGTAAGGACCAGACCAATCGTTGGCGCATGGGATCGATGCTCTACAGGAAGAGATGGGCGGGCCACGGCGAAGCCCGATGTCCGGCGACAATGGGCTCGGCGACGAGTCCTCGCTAGCGCGCTGGTGAGGGACATAGGATCTTGCCTCCTTCGTTCAGCGGATGAGGCGATCGCGTATCCGCCCAGATTACGCCCGACATGGCCATCATGCATCGGGCAAACACGCAGAGAGCATCAATGCGACCCAGGACCACCCTATCGGTATGCGTATTCACACTCGCAACTGCACTGGCCGCGTGTGCGCCCAGCCAGCCCTCCGAAGCGGGGCAAACCGAGAACGTTGAATCCGGCGACACCCTCACCATGCGGTACCTGGGTGCGGCTGGCTGGGAAATCTCAGCTCCGCGCGAAGGCTCGGCAGACCCAGTCGTAGTTCTCGTCGATCCCTATCTGACCCGCGCCAACTACAGCGGCCAGCCGAGCGCCGACCCGGGTGACACCCGGCCCATCTATAGCCGCAACGACACACTCTTCAGTGACGTCGCGGCCATAGACGAGATCATCGAGCGCGCCGACTACATCCTGGTTCAGCACTCCCATCCGGACCACGTCATGGACGTGCCCTACCTCGCACTCAAGACGGGCGCGGTGGTGATCGGCCACGAGAGCACGATCAACATCATGCGGGCCTACGGCATACCGGCCCAGCAACTCATCACCGTCCGCGGCGGCGAAGACTACGACTTCGGCGATGTCTCGATCCGTGCGATCCCGAGTCTGCACAGCCCCCTCAATGACAAGCGCTACTACCAGTCAGCAGTCGTCGAGCGAGGAGCCACACGGCCGCTCCGCATCAACCAGCTCGTTGAAGGCGGCTCACTGATGTTCCTCATCCGGATCGGTGGCCACGAGGTCATGACGATGGGCTCGATGAACTACATCGAACGAGAGGTTGAAGGGCTCCGCCCGGACATCGCACTAGTGGGGGCAGCGCCGTCCCATCTGGAGATCTACCAGTACACGCCCAAGCTCATGGCGGCACTCGGTTACCCTAGCGTGGTGATCCCAACCCATGCTGACAACTTCCGCGTGCCGTACGGTGCCGCGACGGCATATCGCGAGGAATGGGTGTCGTCCTTCGCCGACGAAATTCGCGCGGCCGCTCCAGATGCCCGAGTGATCATCCCGCGGCACCTAGAGCCGATCCGGCTGTCGGTGCGGTAGCATCTGCGGAGCAGGAAAGCGAAGCTGATCAGGAAGATCCCCGCATCGAGCCTCGAGAGCTTCATGTCCTGTCTGTGCATCTGTGATGCTCGGCGGTTGCTACCGGTGTCGGCAACTGCGGCCCTAGCCTGGCCCAGCCGTCGGCGCCCACGCACCTTGCGGTACGCAACCAAATACCTGCTGGAACATGGAGATTCGATGGGATCCCGGGCTACCTACCGCCTCATCAGTAACGTCGCCTTTCTGCTTGTGGCATGGCCGTCATCGACGTTCGGCCAGGTCGCCACGGCCGAGCCGTCGGCTCCGATCATCACCTACAATGCCATTCACCACCCGGTGGTGGGTCGGGACGGCATGGTCTCCAGCCAAAACGCTGTATCCACACGGGTCGGGGTCGAGATCCTCGAGCGAGGCGGCAATGCCATCGATGCAGCGGTCGGCGTCGGGCTCGCACTGGCGGTAACACTCCCGCGCGCAGGCAACCTGGGAGGCGGCGGCTTCATGGTCGTGCACCTCGCAGATAAGGACCGGACCGTCGCCATCGACTTCCGCGAGGTCGCACCGGCCCTCGCCCACTCCAACATGTACTTCAGCGAAGACGGTGAGGTGGACAACGCCGAGTACCGCTTCACCCACAAGTCGTCGGGTGTCCCCGGGACCATCGCGGGCTTCGATCACATCCTGCGCGAGTACGGCACCATGACCTGGGCCGAGGTTATCGAGCCGGCACTACGGCTCGCACGTGACGGCATTGAGGTGACCGACGACCTGGCGATGAACCTCAGTCAGAGTAAAGCGCGCCTGACCAACAACCCGGCCACAGCGGCAGCATTCTACAAGCCCGACGGCTCCGACTACCGGTCAGGCGAGACGCTCCGCCAGCCCGACCTCGCCTGGACATTCGAGCAGCTCCAGGCAGGCGGCGCCGATGCCTTCTATCGCGGCTCCATCGCCGAGCGGATCGTCGCGGACATGGAGGAGCACAACGGCATCATCACCGCAAAAGACCTGGCGGATTATCGAGTCGTCGAGCGCGAGCCCGTGCGCGGCACGTACCGCGGCTTCGACATCGCGGCGATGTCGGCTCCGAGTTCGGGCGGCATGCACATCGTCCAGATGCTCAACATCATGGAGAACTTCCCCATTCGTGAGATGGGGTACGGCAGCTCAGACGCCATGCACATCATGGCCGAGGCGATGAAGCTCGCCTACGCAGATCGCTCGAAGTACCTGGGCGACCCCGACCACCTCGACCTGCCGGTAGAGGCCCTCACCAGCAAGGCCTACGCGAAGGCGCTCGCGGACGGCATCGACATGGATCGCGCACGCCCCTCAGACGAGATCCTGCCCGGTGACCTCACTCCTTATGAGAGCCCGGAGACGACGCACTACTCGGTCATGGATGACCAAGGCAACGCAGTCGTGAACACCTACACGTTGATGTTCTCCTACGGCTCCGGAGTCGTGATTGACGGCGCAGGATTCTTGATGAACAACAACATGGGCAACTTCACGCTGCGCCCGGATATCCCTGATGCGTTCGGACTCATGGGCAGCGAGGACAACCAGATCGTGGCAGGCCGACGGCCAGTCAGCTCGATGACCCCGATTATCGTCCTCGAGGACGGAGTTCCTCATCTACTGACGGGGAGTCCAGGCGGGAGCAAAATCATCACGACCAACATGCAGCTCCTCCTCAATGTGATGGAGCACGGCATGAATATCGCAGACGCTGCGGCGTCCCCGCGGCTGCATCACCAGTGGTACCCAGATCGACTCGAGGTCGAGAGCGGATTCAGCCCCGACGCCATCCAGTCGCTGCGGGCACGCGGCCACAACGTTCAGCCGAGCGGGGGCATGGGGAGCCTGCAAACCGTCCTGTTCGAAGACGGGGTGTTCTATGGGTATTCGGATCCGCGGCGTCCTGGGGCTTTGAGCCTCGGCGTGCGGCGAGGACGCTGATCGACGCGACTTCGGAATCCATGTAGACGGCGCCTGGGGTGGATACCTGACGTCCGTTTTTCGGAAGCCGAACGGGGACTTCGCCCCGCGTGAAGAACTCCTGAACGAGTTCTCCTACTTCCCTTCGCAGCTCGTTTACGACGCTTTCGAGGCGGTCTGCGAAGCGGATTCGATTACGGTGGATCCGCACAAACTGGGCTACATCCCCTATGCGGCCGGGGCATTCATCGCTCGCGACCGCGAAGTCGTCGACTTCATCGCTCAGGAAGCCGCATACGTCTTCGATCTCGGGGATCGAGAGCACGAAGTGCCACGGAGAGAGCAGCTCCACCGCCTTGGTCAATACATCCTTGAAGGCTCGAAGCCCGGAGCTGCGGCTGCCGCGGTGCACGTCACGCACAAGGTGCTCCCGCTCGACTCGGAAGGCTTGGGCAGACTGCTCAGGATTACGCTGCGCGCAGGCGAGCGCTTCTGGGACTCCGCGCAGATCATGGCCGAAAGGCTCGCGGACCGAGTCACCCTGGTCGTGCCCTTCGAACCGGACAGCAATCTCGTCTGCCTCGCGCTGAACCCGGTCGGCAACCAAAACCTGGCAAGGATGAACACGTTCTCTCGGGACGTATTCGCCAACATGAAGGTCGACCCGAGCCAGCCCGTTCAGGCTAAGACGTTCATTGGGTCCTACACGTCGCTCGAAAAGAACAACCTGCCGAGTGGGCAAGCCGACCGCATTCTTCATGAATTGGGCATCGACCCGAGCACGTTCGTCTCGGAGCCGGCGGACGCCGACCGCGAGGCGGATCACATCTTCATTCTCCGGCACACGCTCATGAACCCATGGTTGCTGGATGGGCCGGACGGACGAAACTATATCGATCTGTACTGGGAGTACTTGTCGGAACTGGTGGACGAAGCGCTGGCGAAATAACTGCTCGCAGGACTGGACTGCCCAACAGATTCAAGAGACCCCACCAGTGCCGGGCTTCACGATCACACGCCAGATCGACGCACCTGTAGAGAAGGCCTGGGAGGCACTCGACGACTTCGGAGCCATCCATGAGTGGAGCCCCGGCGTGACCGCGTCCGAGCTGACTTCAGAGGGACCCGTGAGCCTAGGCTCTACCAGGCACTGCGACTTCGCCCCGCTTCGCGGCGTCCACGAACGCATCGACGGGTATGAGCCGAATCAACGCATGACCGTCATCCTCTACGAGCCCTTCAAGCTGCCGATCTCAGGTGCCGACCGCCGACTTCACGATTGACCCACACGAAGGAGGCACCGCGCTCAGTATTCACTACAGCTATAAGCTCATTTTTCGGGGCCGCGCCAAGAAGGGTGATACCGACACGCAGATGAAGAAGGGTATTGGCGGTATGGCCAAGGCGCTTCAGCGTGAAAGCGAGCGCATCGCAACATACGCGAAGCAATCTTCTGACCTGCAGCAGGCACCCTAGTAGAAGAACACGTACCCGATGAAGATCCCTGCTACGATGGCCGTGCCGTCCGCGATGAGGCCGCAGGCCACGGCATGTCGGGTCTTCTTGATGGAAACCGACCCGAAATAGAGCGCGATGATGTAGAACGTCGTGTCGGTAGACCCCTGGAACGTGCTCGTCAGTCGGCCAATGAACGAGTCGGCGCCGTGGGTCTGCATGGCATCAACCATCATACCGCGTGCACCGCTTCCACTCAGGGGTTTCATCAGCGCCGTGGGCAACGCTTCGATGAAATCAGTGTTCATCCCCACCATCGCGAAGCTCCAACCGATCCCCCCCACCAAGAGATCCATGGCGCCTGACGCCCGGAACACCCCAATGCCCACCAGAATCGCAACCAAGTATGGAATGATCTTGATGACCACCGGGAAGCCTTCCTTCGCCCCCTCGATGAACGCCTCGTAGACGTTCACTCGTTTGATGGCAGCCATCAGGATGAAGAGGGTGATGATGCCGAAGAGCAAAACGTTCGCCACGACGGTCGACACCAGCTGGACCTGCTCCTGCGGCAACCGCGAGAAGTAGAAGAGCATCCCCGCAATCAGAGCAGTCAGCCCGCCCATATAGCCCATCACGACGCGGTCGAACAGGTTGATGCGCTGCACGATGGCGACAGAGATAAGACCCGCCATCGTGGAGAAGAATGTGGTCAGCAGAATGGGAAGGAAGACGTCCGACGGGTTCGCTGCACCCATTTGAGCGCGATACACCATGACGCTGATCGGGATGAGCGTCAGTCCGGATGTGTTCAGCACGAGGAACATGATCTGAGCGTTCGACGCCGTATCGTCACTCGGGTTCAGTTCCTGCAGCTCCTGCATCGCCTTCAGGCCCAAAGGCGTCGCGGCATTGTCCAGGCCCAACATATTGGCGGCGAAGTTCATGACCATGGAGCCGTGAACCGGGTGGTTTTTCGGGATCTCCGGGAAGATCCGATGGAAGAACGGCCGAACGACCTTGGACAGGGCCGCGATCACACCGCCCTTCTCCCCTACCCGCATCAGACCCAACCAAAGGGTCAGCACTCCGGTCAGGCCCAGTGAAATCTCGAAGGCGGTCTCGGCCATATCGAAGGTGGCCGTGACCATTGAACTGAAGACCTGCGTGTCGCCCATGAAGAGCAGCTTCACCGCTGCTACGGCAAAGGCGACGAGGAAGAAGCCGACCCAGATGACGTTGAGGACCATGGGCTCTGCCTAGATCCGCTGGCTCAAGAGATCGACCAAGACCGGCACATGCTCGGCCGCGGCTCCGTCCGGTGTGGTCTGCCCAAACTCGTACGTGACGACGGGCAGCCCCTGCTCCGCACCCCACGTTCCGAACGAACCCGGCGTGGGATATCCAACGTCCGGAACGAGCGGAAGCTCCGTTCGTTCGGCGAGCCATCGCCCCAGGGCCGAGTCGTTCGGGTCATCGATGCACGCCAACGGAGCGTGGAGCGCGACAACCGCATTGGGCTCGAGTGCCTGGATGAGCTGGATGAGCCCTTGGGTCTCCGGTTCCGAGCCCGGCCCGTCGCCGGGACTGAGGGCGACGTCACGTGGGGCATCAAGCGTCGATCGGTGCATGACCGCGTCGGGCTGCCAATCACGGGTCGGGAAGTTCCTGTTGAGCTCGACGCCACGGGCGTTGCAACGGGTGCCGCGACTCAAGCCATCCGGATTGGCTGCGAGCACAACCGCACAGTGCGGAGACGGTTCGCCCAGGGCACGAAGCGCGCGGGACAAAGCGCTCGTGGTCTCACCTTCCTCACCGTGGATCGCAGCGAATACCAGCAGCTCACAGGGACCCGATGGGCGCCAGACTTCAAGAGGCGCTCCCAAGTGGGAGCGCCCATATACGTCGGGCGCCGAAGCGAGCGTGCCGCGGTCCTGTCTCGGGCGAAGGGTCAAGCGGTCATCCGGTTCGTGTTGATGACGAAGCGTTCATAGATGTCGTCCAGGTGTCCGAGGACCACGTCTTTCAATTCGAGATCCGCATTCTGGAGCACAGCACGTAACGTGCCGACGGAGAGTGCTTCTTCGAGCGACGAGGCCGTCGGCTCATGGCTCAGATGCCAGCGTTCCGGCGCTACACCTCCTCGATCGCGATCGTACGGGCGAAAAAAACCCTCCGCCGTCTCCGCAGATATACGCTCATCGAGCCAATCGTGCAGCGGGCCGAACATCCCTCCAGAGTCCACCTCTTCAGGGATCAACTCGATCTCATATCCCTCGGGTCGGGCCGCGTGGTCATAGACATCCAAGTCCGTGCCCCAATGGTGTCGCGAGGCACCTGGCAGCGCGGACCACCTGAGGATGGCGTACACCCACTCCGCCGGGCTCAACTCGTGAATCGAAAGAGGCTCTGCCGCCGAATCCAGCACGGCTAGGTCGCCACGGGCTTTGCGATTCCAGATGGAGAGTTGGTGATCGAACGCGCGAAAACCGCTCAGCACCGTGAGGTCGAACCCAGATATCGCAGCCTCGTCGCGAAGTCGCAGAAACGGATCGACGACACTCCTGTGAAGTCGAACACCCAGGCGTTCGCTTTGGACCGCCGAGCAGAGGTGTGACTCGTCACGGCCCGTGGAGATCGTGCTGTCGCTCACGAGCCCTTGTCCAACACCACGTACCAAACTTCATCGTCGGCTTTCAGCCAGATGGAGTTGAATTGAGACGTAGACTCCCCGTCCGGCCTCGTCACGGGCCCAGAGGAGAAGGCTACATCTCCGGAGTCCATCACCTGCACGAGGTCAGAGCCCCAAGCAAAAGGAGCACCGTCACCTTCGAAGAGGGATCGCCTCACATCGCCAATGACGGTCCGGCCTCGTTGTGGCCGATGGCCGGCGAAGAAGACAGCATCAGGTGCGATGAACGTCAGGAACGCCTCGAAGTCTCGGTCGGCCATAGTCTTCGCAAACGCGACCTCACGAGCTCGGACCTCTTGAGCCTCTGGCCCATCGAACTGCGCCGAGGCCGAATCCGGTGCTAGGGCGACGACAACCGCAGCCATCATAAGTACTCGTGATCCACATCGTCCCATTCCGATCAGTTCCTTACCACCCAGTACGTTTCGATTTCGGCTGCCATGCCACCCGGTAGCGAGCCCATGCCCACCGCCGCACGTGTCCCCTTACCCGCTTCTTCGCCAAAAATATCAACCATGAAGTCACTGAAGCCATTGATGACTTGTGGCTGTTGGGTGAAATCAGGCGTCGCGTTCACCATTCCGAAGGTGCGTATGAGTCTCTCTACACGATCCAAGCTGCCCAAGGCGTTCCGCACCGTGGCGAGGATGTTCAACCCGCATTGGTACGCGGCAGCACGCCCTTCTTCTAGGGAATAATCGTCTCCCACCTTACCCTGAAAACCGGGTGAGCCATCAGGCATGCGAGGTGTGTGTCCAGCAGCATAAAGAACGTTCCCCACCAAGACCGTGGGCACATAAGTGGCGACCGGAGCAACCGGTGTCGGCAAGACGATTCCGAGTTCGGCGAGGCGGGCTTCGGGGCGTACCTGAGGGCGTCCGGTGACCGCTATCAAGCGCTCCGGGAGCATGAATCCGAGGGCGGCGGTCGCAGCGCCGCCAAAGAATCGGCGGCGGGTCGGGAGATTGGGCATGGGATGACTCAATTTTGTTGGTGGATGCGGGCTCACCCGAGCTTGCGGTGCCCCCGTCGATTGAACAAGTGGAGAGCCCTCAGGCATCACAGTCACTTGCTGACCTGTGGAGAGCATAGAATGTTTCCAAATGCGGCCCCACGGTCCCGGACTTCTCCATCAACTAGTCGTAGAGACACTTCTCGCATGCGCTACGAAGGCAAAGTCTACCGACCGCCGTCTGAGGCGCGCTCGTACATCATGCAAGCGACCATCGGTTGTTCACACAACCTGTGTACGTACTGCGACATGTACCGCGGCGTGGACTTCCGGGAACGCCCCTTGCCCGAAGTCCTCGAGGATGTCGAGGCTGCCGGCCAACTCTACAACGACGTAGAAAAGGTCTTCGTCGCGGACGGCGACGCACTCGTCATGGACGTCGATCGATGGCTTACCGTTCTCGAGGCCGTCAAGAGTGCCTTCCCGCTCCTCCGCCAAGTCGCCTGTTATGCCACGGCCGGGAACGTGCTCGAGAAGACCGAGGCTGAACTCGAACAGCTGCGCGAAGCGGGGCTGACGCTCCTCTACATCGGACCAGAGTCCGGAGACGACGAGACACTACGTCGGCTCGTGAAGGGCGGGACATTCGACGACCATGCAAACGCGGCCGCCAAGACTCATGCCGCGGGGCTCGAGCTGAGTATGATCACTCTCCTCGGAGCCGGCGGAGTCGAGCGGAGCGCAGAACATGCGAAAGCGACGGCACGTCTCGTCACCGCGATGGACCCTGAGTATCTCGCATCGCTGACGCTGACCATCATCCCCGGCACACCCCTTCAGAGGATGATGGAGAAGGGACGCTTCGAACTTCCGGACGTGAACGGGCTCCTTACCGAGCTACGCACGATCGTCCACGAGGCGCGGCCCTCCAACGCACTCTTCCGCACAAACCACGCATCGAATTACGTACCGATCGGCGGGCGACTGCCGCAGGACCGAGAGCGCATGGTTGCTGCGTTGGACGCGGCACTGGCTGGCGAAATCCCGCTCCGGCCGGAGCACATGCGCGGCTTGTAGGCCGCCCCCCCGCTCGCGTACAATGGCGAGGCGTCTCATTGTGCATGGATCCTCAGTCGATCCGCACTCCGAGACAGACCCCGATGACCCCTACACGCACGCTCCTCCTTGTCCTCTCGCTCCTCCTCGTCGCGAGCCCGGCAGCCGCTCAGCTCCCACGCGCCGAGCAGACACGCCCCGACAACGTCGTCCTGACACATCGCCAGGAAGATCCGTTGATCAAGGAGCGCATCACGGATCGGTTCGACGAGCTCCTGCCGGAGTTGATGCGCCGAGAAGGCTTCGACATGTGGCTCGTGATCACGCGGGAGTACAACTCGGACCCGGTCTTCCGTTCGATGGCGCCCATCACGACCTACTCTTCGCGGCGTAGGACCATCATCATGTTCCACGATCTCGGTCCCGGTCAGGGAGTGGAACGCCTCAGCGTCGGTCGCTCGGACTATCAGGGCGTCTTCGACGTGTATCGGACGCACAACGACTCGCAGTACGTGAACCTCGCGCGCCTCATCGAGGAGCGTGACCCGCAGCGCATTGGGATCAACGTGTCCGACAGGTGGAATCACGCGGACGGGCTCACGCACAACGAGTACATGCGCCTAGAGGGCGCATTGAGCGACAAGTACGTGGACCGGCTCGAATCCGCCGAGATGCTCGCCGTGAGTTGGCTCGAGGCGAAGCTGCCGCGGGAGACGGATCAGTACCGTAGCGTGATGCGTGTTGCTCATCAGATCATCGCGGAAGCGTTCTCCAACGAGGTGATCGTCCCGGGTGTGACGACGAATCAGGACGTCGTCTGGTGGATGCGTCAGCGGGTCGCTGAGCTCGGGCTCGGGCAGTGGTTCCATCCGTCTGTGAACGTGCAGCGGCGCGGGGGAGTCCCGGAGGCCGGTGCGCACGGCACGGTCATCGAACGCGGAGACATGCTGCACACCGACTTCGGCATTATTGGTCTGGGCTACTCCACCGACACGCAACACAACGCGTACGTGCTTCTGCCCGGAGAGACCGACGCACCCGAGGGGCTCAAGGAAGGTCTGCGCCGCGCGAACCGGCTCCAGGACCTGACGATGATGAACGGCCCTGCCGGCACGACGGGGAACGAGGCCCTGGCCGGGGCGCTCGCCCAAGCCGCAACCGAAGGCCTCCAAGCGACGATCTACTGTCACCCCATCGGATACCACGGACACGCCGCGGGCCCGCCAATAGGGATGACGGACTACCAGACTGGGGTTCCCGTCCGCGGTGACTATCAGCTGCGTCCGAACACCTGGCACTCCATCGAATTGAATGCGCGCTACGACGTGCCGGAGTGGGACGGGCAATCCGTGCGTTTCGCGCTGGAGGAAGACGCGGCACTGTTAGAGGACGGGTGGGATTGGGTCGATGGGAGACAGACTGAGTTCTACCTGATTCGCTGAAGCGCTTCTAGCACTTCAGCGCATCCTCAACGAATGAGGTAGAACGCCTCCTGACGAGGCCGGAAGAAACGCCACCCGTCCGGGGTGAGGAAGGCGGGGTCCTCCTGCATGATGTACACGTCCTGCCCGTCCCACTCCGCTACCGCTGTCTTCGTGTTCAGTTCGATGGAGATGTACGAGCCCTCGACGAGCGGCTTCGACGTGGCGTCTGACCGACCCGCGCTGCGAAAGTCGATGCTCGGCCCCATGCCGTGTCCGTGGTTGCCCAAGGGATGCGAATAGATCTGCGCCTCGATGCCGAGTTGCTCGACCTCCTCCATCGCAGCCGTATAAGCCTCGCCCGCCGTGCGACCGGGGCGCGACGCGCGGAGCGTCAGCGCATCCTGCAACGCTACCGTGTTCGCGAACGCGGCCTTGAGTCCATCCGGCGCGTCGTCTTCATCCGGCCCCAGCACGTACGCCATCTTCTGCCAATCGCTGTCGAGCCCCATGTACGAGATCCCGAAGTCGACGTGGATGAGGTCGCCCGGCTCGATCACAGTCGTTTCGGATGCGACGGCCAGGAACCCACGGGATCCGACCTCCGCCAACGCGTGACGTTGAACACGGAGGTCCGGTTGGAACCAAGTCCCCACCCCGTTGCGCCACAACTCGTCGTACATGAAGCGGCGCACGTCACCCACGGTCGTCGTGCCGGGCGTGATGACCTCGCCCGAAAAGGCTGTTTTCGTGATCGCCTCCGTCAGAGCCACCAGCTGCTCATAGTGGGCGAACTCGGAAGGCAGGCGCGTCGCGAGGTACTCCTCGATGAGCGGTGCGGCGCTCACGAAGCGCGCTTCGGCCTCAGGGCCCATGGCATTCGCTAGGAACGCGTAGGAGTCGTGGGTCAGGCTTCGTGTCATGCCACGGCTGCCCCCGATACCGAGCCCGATCGTCGCCGGTTGGTGCTCTTCATAGAGGTTCTGCAGGACAACGTTGGCCGGGTCGGGATCCACGGGCGCCTCAAAGAAGCTCGCGACCGTCTCCTCCCAATAGCCGACGGCCGCCACCTTCCGAAGCCCTGCGTCCCCGGCATCGACGAACACATAGACGTCACGGCGCCCCGTGTACGGACGTGCGGGAGCGACGTACTCGGTAAGCGGATCGTCGTGGAATTCCTCGTTGACCACGATCCACATCCCGATGCCGTGCCGGCGCATCATGGGGAGGAGAGCATCGTGACGCTGCGTGAGCCACTGGTCGCGCACCGCCATCTGCTCGGACCATGTGAGGAGGGCCGGCCCGTCTGACGCGACCGCGGGTGCGCCCGGAGCCCCGCATGCGGTCAGGCCGAGAGATGCAGCACACAGAAGAACGTAGGGAGTCCGCACTCGGTGCTCCTGAGACAGAGGGTACCACAGCGTCGCGTCGCGGCCGCGGCCGGAGCACAACTTGTCGCAAGCACTCAGCTGAGGCGAGCGACGCATCTGCAACGCGCTAGAACGTGATCCAGACACCCCCGTTGAACGACCGCCCATCCAGAGGGGCCCAAACGTCGGTGATCCAGCGGCCGTCCAGGGTTTGCGACGGTCGAACGAGTGAGTCGAAGCCGGTCTGGCGAGTATCGAGGATGTTCTCCGCATTGAAGAACAACCGATACCGCCCGAAGCGCCGGTCGACCAAGAAACCAACAACCGCATGCGACTTCGACACATCGCGGTACGGATTGTCATCTAACTCCTGACGCCCCGTGAAGTAGAACTCGAGGCCTGCCCGTCCCACGTCCTCTACTTCCCATGCGGCGACGAGACCAGCCGAGTGGCGTGGCGTCAGGGGCACCTCTCGGCGGCCGGGGCTGTAGAGGTCCAGCTCCGTGGATCGGAGGTAGGCATGTGTCGCGATCAGACGAAGAGGGCCGTGGCGCACTCGAGCCAAGACCTCGGTGCCCCAAGTGCGAACCGGCTCGGCTGAATTCTCGAGGACCAGCGTCTCACCTACCCGACGCGTGACGAGCGGATCATCGATCTCTGATCCGAACGCACTCACGTTGACTTCCAACGGGCCAAAGACCCGGCCCACGTCGATCATTGCACTCTTCGCACGCTCGACGCCCAAGCCGGTGTTGGGCACCAGACGACTCAGGCCGACCGCCTCAGTCTCTTCCGTAAAGGGCGTCGGAGCGAAGTAGCCGGTCCCGGCGGACAGACGCATGATCCACTCAGAGGGCCGGACCAACAGCGATACTCTCGGGCTCACCCTCGTCCCGTACTCACTGTGTTGATCCAGGCGGGCACTGGCTGCAATAGCGAGCCAGTCGGTCGGGGCGTACTCGTCCTGCGCAAACAAGGCCGGTACGACGTAGTCGAAGTCGAACCCCGGCACATCCTGTGCGTCGTATCCGTCGTACTGAACCGCAGCCCCGACCACCCATAGGTGATCCGCGTCGTGCCCGGACATCGCCAGCTCCGCGAAGCCGGTCGTGTGTGTGTCCCGCTCGAGCCGTGACCCGAATTCGTGATCGTGACCCTGCACGGATGCAGACGCACGAGCGGAGATGGAGCGTGTGTCTGAGGTGAGGATGCGCCCCACGAAACCGCCATCGAGGCGCTTGGTGTCGAGTCCTTCGCGAAACACCGTCCCGGCGGGAGTCAGGCTCCCGGGTAGCGTGCCCCCTGCTCGCTCCTCGACCATGCCACCCACGGTGAACATCGCCGAACCGCCCTCCTGATTGTTCCAGAAGAACCGGGGCCGTGCCACGGCCCGGCGGAAGCGTGGAAGGTCAGCCCATCCATCCGTATCGACATCGGTGAAGCCCTGACGATGCACGCTGGTGAGCAGGGTGTATCCCCAATCCTCGTTCATGTCGTCCGACATCCATCCCACGACGTCGGTTCCATCCATCGAGCTCTCGTTGACCAAGAGCTCCCTTTCGTTGGCCGGTCTCCGAGAGATGAGATTGACCACACCTCCGAGAGCCGTTGATCCATATAGGGCCGAAGCCGCGCCCTTGATCACCTCGACCTGGGCCAGATCCATTGGTGGTACCTGCAGCGGGCCCAGTGCACCGGCTTGGCCGCCATAGAGCGGCAGACCATCAGAAAGAATCTGAGTGTACCGCCCACGCAGCCCCTGAATTCGCACGCTCGCGCCACCAAGCGAGGGCGCCGTGGGCTGAACGCGGAGGCCGGCCGTCTCGTTGAGGAGCATCGCGATGTCGCCCGGGGTCATGAGGAGCTTCTCCTCTACCTCTTCGCGATTGACGACCTCGACGCGCATCGGCTCTTCTTCGATCCGCCGGTCCGTGCGCGTGGAAGCGACGATGATGCCTTCGGTCTCGACGGCCTCTTCTTCGAGTTCGATGACAACGGCGGTGTCGCGCAGAGCGGTCAGGACGACGGACACTCGAGAGTCCGCGAAGCCGATTCTGCTGGCCACGATGGAGTGCTCTCCAGTAGGGAGGCGGAGTACCACCTCGCCATTTTCATCTGTGAGGACTCCCAAGGACCCGACCGTAACCTCGACTCCCTCGACTGGACCAGAGCCGCTCACCACGCTGACCGTGACTCCGACGGCCTGGGCGACGAGCGCCGCGGGGAGGAAGACACCTGAGCCGATGACGAAGGCCAAGAGGACGGGCAGATGGGCCCTCAATCCGTTCACCACGCGTTGCTTCGCTTCCATCAAGAGGGTTGGCGCCCATACCACCTGCAACATCCTAGCTGGTACCACAGGTGAGTCCCAGAGGGCTGAGCGCCCCACCGGCTCGCGGCTTGCCTAACTGAACTGCGTCTTGAGCGCATGCGTCTCGCCGCCCAAACCCTTCGCCCGATGTGCGGCACCTGCGGCCAGGGCTCTCGATCCGACTCGCATGCGCCGCTCTTCTAGCGCTCACTCCGCAGAAGTTGGCTGCCCAATTCGTGAGGAACACCCCCGCAACCGATCACCTGAACGTCTACCTGGAGTGCGGGGGGCGCGGCTACGATCTCGGTTTCTACCAGGAACAGCTCCAGTGGGTGAGATGGGTCACTGAGCCCGCCAACGCCGACGTAGTGGCCGCGCTGTTCGGCTCCAAGCGCCTGCAGGTCGAAGAGTGTTCAGGAGCTTCCCTCTGCCTGAGGCAGACGACGTCGTGGGGCCCTCGACTACTTGGAAGGCTTCTGGGCGGCACTCAAAGATCCAGGGAAATTCGAGCAGGAGATCGTCGATGCCTGCCGGGATCCTGCGACTGCTAGGGGAGAGAAGGCCTCTAGGCCAGGATCTCGCTGCTGTCTCGGGACCACCTGCGGAATGCCCAAACCGAGCCGGCCAATGCCAGAACCACAACGAACCCTAGGGCCACGACCTTGACCACCATCATTGCCATGCCCAGCACCCAGAGGGCCGCGGGAGCCAACAGGATCTTGAGGGCTTCCAAAAGCAGGAAGCCAACGACTCCTGTTGCGGTAGCCGCCGCTGCAAAGCGCATTGAGTCGGTCTCAGTCTAATGTGGTCGCCGTCTAACTACTTTGAACTCTGCGGGCCTACGAAGGTTGCATGCCTAACGATTCGACATGTGTGATAGGTAGCGGCCGCACCAAGAAAACTTGCCCGATCCATCAGCTCATCGCCCCCTACATTCCCGGTAGTCGCAGACGGGAGTGAGCTGGGCACCCGTCAGTCCCTGTGGCGCATCCTCCGCGATGACCGGCATAATCAGCGTACCGATTCCGTCGATCGTACCGGACACGACTTCGCCGGCCTGCAGGAAGCGCTGCTCACCGCGCACCGCGGTGCCCGCACCGGTGCCGCCCGATGTGCCGTTGTTGATCACGTCGCCGGGATAAAGCGTAATGATGGACGATCCGTATTCGACCACCTCCCACAGCGTGTGGATCATGTCGCCCGCCGTGGCCTCCTGCATGACCTCGTCACCGACGTTGAGCGTCTGTCGGAGGATCTCCATCGGGTTGCCGTAGAACTCCTTCGGCACGATCCAGGGGCCCATGGGAGCGAATGTGTCGTGGCCCTTCCCAACGAACCAATCCGACGTCAGCGGGTTGCCGCCCGGCGGACGGCCCCCGCGATCCGAGATGTCCATCGTGACGGTGTAGCCGAAGATGTGCGCTTCTGCATCGTCGGCAGAGATGTACTTCCCCGCCCGCCCGATGACGGCGCCCAACTCGACTTCCCAGTCGATCTGGGTTCGACCATACGGGAGGACGATCTGGGCCCCGTTTCCGACTACGGCACCGCGGCTCGGCTTGAGAAAGAGGTAGGGTATGCCTCGGTTCTCTCGCCGCTGACGACGGGCCTCTGTCCGGTCCTCGTCCGAGCCCGACTCGTTCACGTGGCTATAGAAGTTCACGGCGGCGTTCAAGATCTTCCCGGGATACATGATCGGCGGAAGCGTCCCGACCTCACTCAGGTCGTAGACGTAGTCCGGTCGTGTACCCGTGATCATGTCGTTCTCGACGAGGTGGGTCACCAACTCGTAGAGGCGAGCCTTCATGCCGTATTCGTAGCGCGAGATGAGCTCGAGCATGTCCGCTGGCAGTGGAATCGCCGGGTACTCCGCATTCCGCTCGAGCGCCTCGTTCGCCCTGGCCAGCTCTACGATGTGCTGGTCCCGGAGCACGATCCCGACCTGCGCGATGCCGTCGATCTCGAAGGTGCCCACCTTGAACGGCTCGGCCACGCTCATCTGGGCGAATGTCGGCGGGGCGATCGCCAGGAAAACGAAGAGCGTGAGTGCCAGTCGGCTGCGCATCTTGTACCTCGTCGTGCGTTGAAGTTGCGGGGCGAATGAGAGTGCCGGTGTGAGCGTGTTTGTGTCAATCGGTCGCGGCTGCTGCGCCACGAGACCAACATCACGGCCACGTCGTCTCGCGTCCGATGTTGAGCAAGAATAGATTCAATCCTACGCGACCTCTAACAAAGTCCGTGCCTCAACTGGACAGCCTGCGACCAAATGGTCGACGGGGCCAGCTTACCGAGATTTCATGCCAAAAATCACGAACTCTGGGGTGTGGATCGTTCCGGGGCCAGCCGGGAAGATTCTTGAGCGAGCTGGCTTCCATCCGGCACACGGCCTCGCCATCCAATTCGTCGCGGACGACTTCGAGCGGATCATCGTGTCCCGGTGTGCCGCAACCGTCGCCATCGGCCTGCTCGATGAGGGCTACTCGTCGAAGGGCTTCGGGATCAAGGCGAAGAGCTGTGACTGGGGGCCCTTCGCGGGCTTCGCCATGAGCCACGTCCAATACTCGAAGATGATCTCCGGCGCAGATCCGAAGGCTGTGAAGAAGCAGCAAAAATTCTTCGCCCACGGTAGATCCGACACCGGCTTTGGGGCGACCGACGACGGAGGCATCAATGCTCCACCCGACGGGCACATCCACCAGCACTCATCGATGGCCGCTCCCGATATTCTGAAGCTGTCCGCCCCGAGACTGGAATACCTGCGGTCCCAGCAAGTGATCGATTTTCTGCACGTCAGGGACGGCGGGATGGTCTCGTGCAACTCACCATTCGGGCCCATGAACTTCAGACTCGTCGATCTCAAGACAGGAAGTGCCGCGCGGTGGGGAATTCAACACCAGGACAGCTTCCACGAGCAGGGCGGTAAGATAGTACAGGAAAAAGGAGGGCAGTGGACATTGGTTCGGGCGATGACGAACACCGCCAAGTCGGGATCCGCAACGGACCCTCATCGGCAGTGTTGTGCAGGTGACTACGATCTTTGGGGCGTCTTCCCGAAGAAGGGCTCCTCCGTCGCGAGCACCCACTCGCTCGCGGCTCACGGAATGGATCGACAGATGCAGATCTTTTCCTCGGCCAAGAGATCGGCCAAGAGAAAGGTGTCTGAAGGCATCGGTGACCGCATCCGGCGGCTGCAGCAGGCAACCCGGGACCAAGCTGTAGAACGCACTCAGCACGGGTACGGCACGTACAAGGAGGACAGGGAGAAGGGAAACATCTCGGCTCTTACACTACATACCGCGCGGGAACTCAACCGGCGCATCCGTAAAAAAGGGTACCTGGGCGGTGATATGATTCATCACAACGATGATTTGGGAAACCCGTTCCGGAGCGACGTAGAAGAGGAGTTGATCGCCTTCGTACCGGGGGAAATGCACCCGCAGTTCATCGTGTCCACCGGCACTGGCGGGGCCTCGCAGGGGTCCATTGGGTGGAACCAGTGGGTTCGGGCTTACGAGGGTGACTATGTCATCTACGACAACCCCGCGATCCATCGGACGCGCTCGCAGTAGCGGCCAGCCACCCTAGGCGATCGCGGCCACCAGACCATCAGCTGCCTGGTCGGCGACTTGTTTCGGGACACGCTTCTTATGGAGAACTTCAGAGATGAGGGAGTGGACCTGTTTCAGGGCAAAAGACTTGCCCGCCCCTTCGCCCGCTTCGATCCCCTTGTTGGCGAAGGTGTTGACGAGGCGAGTGACCGGTACGCTTAGCCCAATCGACCTGAGGGTGCTGGATCCTTGAGCCACGAAGCGCCGGTGTTGGATATCAAAGGCGTTGTCTTTCAGCACGAGTCTTATTCCCGCCCTGACCATCATCGGGTTCGGTGTCTTGGACTTGACCTTGCCCGCCAGGTCGGCCGCGAGTTTGGCGTATTCGTCTGAGGTCGCTAGCAGGGTCTTCTCGGCTTCCCTTACCCATTTTGCCGCGGAGAGGACTCCGACGTTGATGCACTCCTTATCATGTTCCACATCATCAGATGAATCGCATTGAGGCCCGCTTTGGCGTCCGCCCCGATCAGGCTTAACGGGTCGGCGGTCTTCGCCATCCGCAGCCTGTTCATGCCGAGTTGAGAGAGCCGCGCGATCAGGACAGCAGCCGTACCACGTAAGCGGAGCCAGTACTTGGCTAAATCCCGCCTAGATCAGGATCGACGTCCTCGGCTTTCCCCTCCAGACGGTCAAGCAGCGACTGCCTGTCACCATCACCGAGATCGCCATCTAGCTTCTGTTCGGCCGCGTCGGGGTCCCCGTCTGCTGGGTCCGCTTCTTCACCGGTAGCCTCTGTGTCTTCCTGACTGGAGTCGGATTCCTCTCCAGCAGCATCGGACTCTTCATCTGCGGCGTCTTCGTCGGCAGAGTCGGACTGTTCCTCAGAGGAATCGGCTTCCTCAGCGTCCTCACTGTCTTCTTCAGCGGCCTCGCTGTCTTCTTCAGCAGCCTCACCGTCTTCTTCAGCAGCCCCGCCGTCTTCCTCGGCGTCCCCGCCGTCTTCCTCAGCGGCCTCGCCGTCTTCTTCAGCAGCCCCGCCGTCTTCCTCGGCGTCCCCGCCGTCTCCCTCAGCGGCCTCGCCGTCTTCTTCAGCGGCCTCGCCGTCTTCTTCGGCGGCCTCGCCGTCTTCCTCGGCGGCCTCGCCGTCTTCTTCAGCGGCCTCACCGTCTTCTTCAGCGTCCTCGCTGTCTTCCTCGGCACCTTCGCCGTCTTCCTCGGCGTCCCCGCCGTCCTCCTCAGCAGCCTCACCGTC